>CAZGRF010000040.1:0-14720 GCA_964527825.1 uncultured Pirellulales bacterium | reverse complement strand
ATGTTCATTCACAGCCAACAGAGCCGACGACGCGCAAGGCGGTGCGATCTTCAATGATGCCACCAGCGACATCGATATCGCCAGTTGCACCTTCGAGGGCAACTCAGCCCTGCTCGGCGGCGCCATCTACAATTCGACCGGGACGAATCCGGTCTTGAGTGGATGCGTCTTTCTGGGCAACAACGCTGACCTTTCGGTCCGTGATAGCGCCTTCTATGACAACAATGGCGAGGAGTCTGCCTTCCCCATCCTCCAGAGGGCATCCAAGCAAGGCGGCGCCGTCTACAGCGGCGAAGGCAGCGCAACTACCATAACGAATTGCTCGTTCATAGGTAATACCGCCACCAACACGGCGAACGGAAGTAGCATGGGCGGCGCGGTATACTCTGACGGCCAGCTCATTCTTGCTAACTGCCTGCTGAGCGGCAACGGTGCCTTGAATGGCGCGGCGATCTACACGCTCGTGGAATCCTCGTCATCCGATGCGGCCAGTCCGCCTCCTTATGCGTCGGTGATCAACTGCACGTTTTCCGCCAATGGATATCCGTACTGCAATAGCATTGTAGTCGGCTCGGGTGAGTCGATGAACCTCACAAACTGCATTCTATGGGACGAGGCGCGGAAAGAGGTGAGCACGTCGGGAGAGGGGCCCCCTGTGGAAGTCGTGTACTGTGATGTGCGCGGAGGCTACGCGGGCGAGGGCAACATCGACGCTGATCCGCGGTTCCAGGATCCTAACGGCGCGGACGGCATCGCGGGCACGATGGACGATGACCTTCGCCTTTCCGTGGACTCACCATGTCTGGACGCCGGTGACAACTCGGTACTCTTTTCCATTCCGGCAACGGACCTGGCTGGTCAACCTCGTCTCGGCGGCAACCTGATCGACATGGGTGCTTATGAATTTCACGGCCCGTTCAACTACTACGTCGATAGCGTCAATGGGGACGACACCAATCGCGGCACGACTCGAGCCACGGCGTTTGCCACCATCCAGAAAGCCATAGACACCACCAGGAACGGGGCCAACGTCATGGTCGCGCCGGGCATCTACGCGGAGAGCATCAGCTTCAGTGGCAAGGCCATCACCGTCACGGGCTCCGGTGGGGCGCCCGTGATCGAGGCATGGAATGACTACGCTGTGTCATTCTATAGTGCCGAAGGACCAAGCAGCGTGCTGAAGAACTTCGTCATCAGAAACAGCGCCATGGGCATCTTCTTGGCCGGCGGCTCCCCGACATTACGTAATCTCACACTTGTCGACAACGAGTTCGGCATCGCCGCCTACGCCGGAGCCAACCCGGATATTCGCAACTGCATTCTCTGGGGAAACACCGCGGGCGATTTGTTCGCCTGCACCGCTAGATTCAGTTGTATCGAGCAAGGCGCGCAAGGCCAAGGGAACATCAGCGAAGATCCACTCTTTGCCGACCCGGCTAACGGCGACTACCACCTGCTCTCGGAAGGCGGACGATACGTGCCTGCGTATGGCCTCTGGGCCTTTGACACGGTGACCAGTCCGTGCGTCGACGCGGGTGATCCGTCGCTCGACCCCGGCGCCGAGCGGGTACCCAACGGCGGTAGAATCAACATGGGCGCCTTCGGCGGCACACCACAAGCCAGTTTGAGCTTGTGCGTACCCTGCCTCGGACAATAGCAGTGGTAGAGTCCGGTTACGGGGCAATCGCCATGCGGGGGGCGCGATTGCCCCGTCGTATGTCGTATCGCGCCGAACCGATGATTGACTGGGGGGCTTGAGGGATGGTATAATTGGCTACCTGAGTGAACGTGTAAGTGTGCGGAAGGCGTGATGCGACCCATAGAGCGGAAAGGTTGTTTCCATTCCCGGGCGCATGCGGCCGGTGGGCCTGAGTACAGGCGCCGTGGGTTCACCCTGGTCGAGCTGCTCGTGGTCTGCGCCATCATTTCCGCGCTCATGGCGGTCCTCATCCCGGCCTTAGGACACGTCCGCCGCCAAGCCCGAACGCTCATCAGCACGCAGAATATCAAGGAGATAACCGCCGCGGTAGAGATCTTCGCCTCGGATAACAGTGACCAGTATCCCCCATCGGTGGCGACGGTGGGCGTAGCGGGGAGCTGGAGCTGGCAGGAACCTACCATGCTTGCCGGCTATCTCAAGCGGACCCCGGCTTTGCATCGATCCATCAGCGCCTATCTTCGCCCGTACATAGACGATGCCGACACTTTGTTCTGTCCCAACGCCCCCTTCAAATACCCGTACCTCCAGGAAGCGTGGGATGCCGGGGATGGTTGGGACCACCCGGAGACACCGACCGTGCCGGATGCCGTGATAGGATCGTATTGTTTCTACTGGAATTACATCGGTGCTCTCGGGGAGCCGAACGGGCTTTTCCGAGGCCCCAGCGGACCGGCCAGAGGGTATCGAGAAAGCACTTTTCTTGTGACCGACTACTTCGGATACGATTACTGGCGCAGTCTTGGGTCCTACGGAAGCTGCGAGCGGTTTGACAACGCCGAGGTGGCAGAGGGAAGCGAGATATCATCGGCCTATTGGGCCCGCCCTGGAAATGAAACGGCCGACGAGCGGCGCAATTTCACCGTCAGACTGCGCGCCAGCCACGTGGACGGACACGTCGAGTCTTACTCGCCCGCGGAGACGAGACCGATGCGCGTCATCAAGGACCCAGAAACCGGAGAGCCCTATCCGGACGTTGTCGGCAAAGGCAGATTCTACCTGCCCCGCGTGGGTTTGCGCTGACGCCGCCGGGCGTGGAAGGCAGTCCCCTACTCGGGCGGTGGGGGCAGACAACCACCTATGCCTTCACGATCTTCGAGCGCCCGGTCCGAACCTTGGCGGTAGCGTTCCGCGTATCGACCACGAGCCGCGCGTGCTTTACGATCCAGCTATAGTCATATTCGCTGTGGTTCGTGGCAATGAGCACCGCGTCGTAGCCGCCGAGCATTTGGGCAGTGAGCTTCTTGCTCTTCATCTGCAGATCGTGCTGGCGCTGCTTGTGCGTCTGGGGAATGTAAGGATCACTGTAGTCAACCTTTGCGCCCTTGGCCCGCAGGATCTCGATCAACTCCAACGACGGCGACTCCCGCACGTCATCGATGTCAGGTTTGTAAGCCAAGCCCAGGATGAGAATACGGGAGCCTTTGAGGCTCCTCCTCCGCTCGTTGAGCGCGTCGGTGGTCTTCTGGACGACGTGCTCGGGCATGCTCGTATTGATCTCGCCGGCCAACTCGATGAATCGGGTTGGTAAGCCATACTGGCGCGCCTTCCACGTCAGATAGAATGGATCGATCGGAATACAATGGCCGCCGAGGCCCGGACCTGGATAGAACGGATTGAAGCCGAACGGCTTGGTGCTGGCCGCACGGATGACCTCCCAGACATCGATGCCCATCCGGTCGAAGAGCAGCTTCAGTTCGTTGACCAATGCGATATTGATGCAGCGATATGTATTCTCCAAGATCTTCGCCGCCTCCGCGACCTCACAGGTGTCGACCGGCACCAGGTTCTCAATGGCGACCGCGTAGACTTCCAGTGCCCGGCGCAGACTCGCCTTCCCGTAGCCCCCCACGACTTTGGGGATGGTAGCCGTGCTGAAGTTCTTGTTGCCGGGGTCCTCACGCTCGGGAGAGAAAGCCAAGAAGAAGTCCCGCCCAACCTTGAGCCCGGACTGCTCCAACATCGGCAACATCACCTCACGCGTAGTGCCGGGATAGGTCGTGCTCTCCAGGACAACGAGTTGCCCCCTACGAAGGTACTTCGAGATCGTCCGACAGGTGGATTCAACATACTGGAGGTCGGGTTCACGGTTCGCCGTGAGCGGGGTGGGCACGCAGATCAGGATCGAATCAGGCTTCGATAGCTCCCTCATATCGTCGGTGGCCCGGAACCGGCCCGATTTGACCATCTCGGCCATTGTCGCGTGCGGGATGTGCTTGATGGGACTTCTGCCCCCGTTGATCAACTTCACAGTGCGTGAGTTGACGTCAAACCCCAGGACCTTGGCGCCGCCCTTGCAGAATTCGCGGGCCAGCGGCAGGCCGACGTAGCCCAGACCGACGATGCCCACAAAAACCGATGTTTTGCTTTCCGAACGTGCTGTCTTGCGTCTTGCCACAAGGATCTCCTAATCAAAAACGAGGAACATGACAGGCCAGAATTCGCTACGAACTGAGACAGGGTTGCAGGCGCGACCCTATCCCGCGCCGGCCAGACCCTTCCGCCTGTGCACTTACGACGCAACAGTATGGAATCCCTGCCGCCTCCTGACAAGCAAAATTCCGGACACACTCCAGGGCTGATCGTTTTGTCCGTTTGCCCCTCCATCAATGGGCGACCGGTCACTGACTCAACGTGTCGACCTGACCCACCGACCACACTGGTCGCCAGAGTCCACTCAATAGCGAAGGGATTGTCAACAGCAACGGCCGGCCAGCCGACTTCCAGATCGCTCGACCTGCCGATAGTGATGGCCGGCAGAAGCTCCGGCGGTGGCTCTGCTCTCGGCACGGCCCAATCCTCGTCCGGCTCGACGCCTTCCTCACGCACGCCGAGAAGCTGAGGCTTGATCCGGGCAGAAGGAAGCACTGCAGTCACGACCACCAGAGACACAACCGATCCGCTGTTGCAGGCGGACGTCGCTGGGTACGTCTACCCGGGTCAGCAGGATGACGCGACCCACAAGGGCAGAACTCGAATACGTGGACATCGAGTCGCACGACAAGCACGTCCCGAACAGAAAAGGGCACTGCCCAGGAAGGCTCCCTCTGTCACCCCACGAGTGGCCAACCCAAGCAGCGCCCTGTCGTCCGTCCCTGGACCTCAAGAGCAGCGACCCATCCTTGGCCCGCCGTGTACCACCAAACTCGCGCGCGTCGGCAACAGCGCATCACCTACCTTCTGGCGAGTGGCGCTCCCAAACCACCGACAACACCGCCGTCGGTCTGACGTGACGCCTGAAGATACTTCGTGTCGAGACTCGTTACGATGTCCCGGCACGCCTCCTCCAACCTGGCAAGAGGGATCACGCACATCCTATGCTGAGACAAGACCGTCAGATCGGGCGTCTTCGCCAGCGAATCGACCCGACCTACCAATTGCCTCATCCCCTGCTCGATGAACTTGTCCTGCAGGAAGCCGGCGGCCATCACGTAGCGCCATGCTTGAGCCATGGTCACAAGCATCTGCATCTGCGGGCCATGCTCAAGTATGACGAATGACATCCCGATGCCCTGGATGTGCCCCTCCCCGTCCTGAAGCATCGCAGTGACAATCTCAATCGTCCAACGGGGAGTGTCCTCTACCACCTGCACACTGCCCAGAGACTGCAAACTCTGGGTAAGGTAGCGCTGGATTTGGCCCTTGACTTCATCAGGAGCGCTAACGTTGATCTTGACCCTGGTCACCGGTCCTGATCGGGGGACTGTGGCCGGAGCGTTTGGAGAGACCGTCATGGGGAAAACCAATGACATGGCCCACAGAAGTGAAACTGTCGCAGGGTTCATCCTTTGCCTCCTCCTTATGCAAATGTACCGATGAACGCGAACAGGACCCGCAAGGCGCACACGCCACCCTTGATCTCCTTGGTCCTGACGAGAAGATACTACACGACTCGGTGCGGATAAGTCAAGGACTTTCCGTTCCTTGAGGGTAGATTCCTCAAGAGGCAACCGCTATTCGTGACGGAGGGCTTCGATCGGATCGAGCCGAGCGGCCTTGAGTGCCGGGAAGTAACCGAAGACAACGCCCACGGCCGCGGAGAACAGGAACGCGACAATGACGATGCCCGGATTGAAGACGAATGGCACGCGCAGAGCGTTCTTGAGGCCCAGGCAGGCCACCAAACCGAGCAGGATGCCGAACAATCCGCCGGAGGAAGACAACACGACCGCCTCCACCAGAAACTGCATCAGCACCTCCCGTTCGAGGGCACCGATAGCCAGGCGCGTGCCGATTTCGCGTGTGCGTTCCGTCACCGAGACGAGCATGATATTCATAATGCCGATCCCGCCCACCAGCAGACTGACGGCGGCCACGGCCCCCAAGAGGCCCGTGAGCACCTGCGTAGTGCTGGTGAGCATCCTGGTGATCTCCTTCATGTCCATCACGCTGAAGTCGTCGTCCGCGCTCGGCGCGATGTGCCGGCGCTCGCGCATCAGCCGTTCGATGTCCCGCTGGGCCTTCTCCGTCGATTCGCCGTCGCGGACCGAAACCTGAATCATGCTGACGTCCTGATTTCCGGAGATACGCCGCTGAAAAGCACGCAACGGAAGCAGGACAATGTCGTCCTGGTCCTGGCCCATCGTGCTCTGGCCTTTGGTCTCCAGCAGGCCGATCACCTGGAATGAGATCTTCCCCAGGCGGATTCGACTGCCAACGGGGCGAAGGGCGCCGAACAGCTTCTGACGCACCGTATTGCCTATGATGCAGACCGCTGCACCGGAGCGCAGCTCGCTGTCGCTGAAACCGCGACCCTCCTGAACAGCCCAGAGGCGTATCTTCAAGTACTCATTGTCGGTCCCGGTAGCCGTGGTCGACCAGTTCTCGTTGCCTGAGATGGCGGCAACCGGTTGCGACGAAACAGGCGCCACGGCCGCGACGGAGCGAATCTGGCTGGCAATGGCCTCGACGTCCTTCATCTTGAACGGCGCGCCGCCGAACGACCCACCCGGGCCCATTCGCCTTCCCGGCGTGACCATTAGCAGGTTGCTGCCCAGGCTCGCAATCTGCTGGGTCACCAGGACCGTCGCTCCCCCGCCCAGTGTCACCATCGTGATGACCGACGCCACCCCGATGACAATGCCCAGGATGGTCAGGAACGAGCGCATGACGTTGCGCCGAATCTCCCGCAAGGCCAGTAGAATCGTATCCCAAATCATCAGGTTGAGCTCCCATTTCGTTTGTCGGATTCGACCAGGCCGTCGAGAAAATGAACGATGCGCTTGGCATAAGCGGCCATGTCCCGCTCGTGCGTGACCAGGACAATCGTAATCCCCTCCCGGCGGTTGAGATCGACGAGCAGTTCTATGATCTCGTGGCTCATGGCAGTATCGAGGTTGCCGGTCGGCTCGTCTGCCATCAGCACGGCAGGACCTGTCACGATCGCACGGGCAATCGCCACGCGCTGTTGCTGGCCGCCGGAAAGCTCACTGGGAGCGTGCGTCTCCCAGCCTTTGAGTCCGACGATCTCAAGGGCCCGGCCGGCTTCGGCGCGCCGCCGGCGGGCGTGGACGCGCCGATAGATCAGCGGCAACTCCACGTTCTCCAGCGCCGACGTGCGACTCAGCAGGTTGTACCCTTGAAAGACGAATCCCAGGTAGTACCGTCGCAGCATCGCCCGCTGGTTGCGATCCAGTTGGCTCACGTCAACGTCGCGGAACCGGTACGTGCCCATCGTGGGCGTATCCAGGCAGCCGAGGATGTTCAGACAGGTGGATTTCCCGGAGCCGCTGGGGCCCATCACCGCGACGAAATCCCCTTCGTTGATATCGAGATCAATGCCCCGCAACGCGCACATAGCGCCCTGCCCGGTGCCGTAGACCTTCGTGACGCCCCGCAGCTCGATGCACCGCTTTTTCGGTTGGCTTGACGCTATCATGTTCATCTCCTCGGCGTCGCGACATCGACGAGCAGCGGCGTTCCTGGCGTGACGTCCCCGCCTATAAGCTCGGTCATGTTGCCGTCGGTCGTGCCAACCGTGACAGGGGCTTCGACAGGCTGGCCGTCCTTGAGAATCCAGACGTGCTGCTGCTTGCCTTTGACCGCCTCTCTCTCCTGGGGTTCGGACGTCCGTGGTGGGCGCGGAAGCATCGCGCCAAGCAAGCCGCGTGAAGGCCCTCTGGCCTCCGCTACAGGCGGCGCGAAACGCAGTGCGGCGTTCGGCACCAGCACCGCGTTGTCAACCTTCTGCACGGTGATATCAGCCGTAGCTGTCATTCCCGGCCTTAGCGCCAAGTCCGAATTGTCCACCTTCAGCACGGTTTCGTACGTTACGACACCCTCGACAGTCTTCGACCCAAAGCGAGTCTCCGTGATGCGTGCCTTGAACGTGCGATCGGGATAAGCGGCCACTTCGAACGTCGCCTCCTGGCCTTCTTTGACCTGCCCCACGTCAGCTTCGTCCACGTCTACGTGCAGCTCCATCTGCGTCAGGTCCTCCGCCAGCGTGAAGAGCACCGGCGGCTGAAACGCCGCGGCCACTGTCTGACCCGGTTCCACGCTACGGGTCAGAACCACACCGTCGATCGGCGAGCGGATCGCCGCCTTGCCGATATCCGTCTGAATGACTTCGAGACTGGCTTGCGACTGCAAGACCGCCGCCGTGGCGCTGGCCTCGTCGGCTTTGGCACGCTCGAAAGCCGCTTGAGCCGCGTCGAATTCGGCTTGCGATGGGACCTTCCCGTCGCTCAGCTCGCGGACCCGCTTGAGCTGCGCGAACTTGCTGTCGGTTTCAGTGAGGGTTGCGCTGGCCTGCAGGACCTTGGCCTCGGCCGCTTCCAGGGCTGCCTTTGACTGCGTCTCCTGCGCCTCCAGCTTGGATGTGTCGATCCTGGCCAGCACCTGGCCAACCTTTACTTGGTCGTTGTAGTCCGCCTCGACGCCCTTGACGATACCTGATATCTCGCTACCCACAGTGACCTCATTCGTGGGTTGAAGCGTGCCGGTGGCGGTAACGATAACGACGAGGTTTCCTCGCTGAACCTCCTGCGTCTCGAATTGGGTTTGGTCCGACGAGCCTCTGCCTTTTCGCAAGGCCACGAGCACCACTGCCACTGCGATCAGCAGGACTACGATAAGCCATCGCTTTAGGTGCCTACCTCGACCCGAGGCGAGACCGAGACCAAGGGTTTTGGCGATATCAGATTGATCTTGTGATTGCGCGCTCATTGGTTTCTCCATGTCTCATTGCTTTTGTACGGTTTCGGATGCCACCGGTGCGGCCGCCATCGAGATCCATCCGCCGCCCAAGGCTTTGTACAGCCGGATCACGTCGGCAGCCAACGTCCCGTCGCTCTGGCGCAACTGGTCCTGAAATGACAGGAGCGAGCGCTCGGCGTCCAGGACGGTAGTGAAATCCGTCAGCCCCCCCTGATACTTGAACCGCGCCAACTCGGCGGCCGCCTGCGCCGCCATCGTCGCACCGTGCAGGTAGTCCCTTCTCTGCTGCTCATGGGCGTACTCGATCAGCGCATTCTCAACTTCCTGCACCGAATTGAGCACGGCGGCTTCGTACTGGATCAGGGCTTGCTCCTGCAACGCCGACTGCACCTCGATGCTGGGCCGGACGGTCGGATCGAAGACTGCCCAGGAAGCTCGAGGTCCGCCGCTGAACAGCCAGGTCCACGATGACGACGGGTGTTCCAACGATAAGGTCTCCAGGCCGATGGAACCGTTCAGAGACAGCTTCGGATACAGGTTCGCGACAGCTACGCCTACCCGCGCCGTCTGGGCGGCCAGCTCACGCTCGGCGCGTCGCACGTCGGGCCGCTGCCTTACCACATCCGCCGGTACACCCACCGCGATCACAGGCGGCGGGACCGGAATCGGCCGGGGCTTCTCCAACTCGCCGTGAAGATCGCCCGGCGACAACCCCAGCAGCACGGCGATGCTATTCATGGCCTCCTGCAATCCGGTCTGTAGCGTAGGAATCTGAGAACGCGTGTTGTCAAGATTGTACCGCGCCTGATGCAAGGCAAGATCGTCGTCCAGACCCGCCTGGACGCGCCAGGAAACCAACTGATAGGTCTCCTCCTGCGCGCTGAGGCTGGCTTGGGCTGCGGCCAGCCGAGCCTGAAAGGTCCGAACATTAACGTAGTTCAACGCCGTTTCCGCCAACAGGGAAACCAGCACGTCGTGCAGATTCTCCTCGCTGGCGGCGAGATCAGCGGCAGCAGCTTCGACGGAGCGACGAGTGCCGCCGAAGATATCCAATTCCCAGCCGGCATCGAAGCTCGACGAGTAGACCTCGCCGCTCGTATCGAGTCCGGCCTTCCTGTCGGTCCGGCTCGACGTGGCCGAGCCCGAGGCATTGAAGAAAGGCAACGCGGCGCCTCTGGCGGTTCTCCGACGGGCCCGCGCTTCGCGAACCCGCGCCTCGGCCGTCTTCAGGTCCAGGTTCTGCGCCACGGCACGTTCGATCAGGCTCGACAGCTCCGGGTCATCGAGCGTGGTCCACCACGACGCCAGTACATTCGGGGCCATCTCGCCGCCTGCAAGCCCATCGAGCAACGGGCTGTGCCACGTCTCGGGCGTTGCCACTTCCGGCGCGACGTAGTCGGGTCCCACCGTGCACCCAGCCAACAGTAATGCCGCCGGCCACACACACCGCCACAAGACCCTCGCTATCCGCCCTGTCCCCTGCCGAATGCTCATCGACTACTCCTGCTTTGAAGTCTTCTTATTTCGCCGCGGCTTGCGGACGACCTTACGACCTCCTCCAGCTTCCGCCCGGATTCCCCGGATGCCCGCCAGACTGAATCGCGTGACGTGATCGGCCAACTCCTCAACACGAAACTCCACCGGCGGTCCCGGCGGCCGCGGGGCATCGCGATTCCTGCGTGCATGCCGCAAGTGCAGCATCGGGGCGAAGCACTGACCCATCAGGCTCATCACGCAAAAGGACACCTTCTGCTCGGTCGCCCCCGCCCCCAGCAGCTCTCGGATAATCGCCCGAGCGTCCTGCTGCATCGATTCGAGCGCGCGGGGCAGGACTCTTGCGAGCAGTCCCGTCGGGTTAGCCATTTCCCGGTGCATGATCTCGACCTCATGGTTGTTCGGGTCCGCGATACGATCCATGAACGATAGAATCCGGCCGCGCAGCCGCTCCGAAGCCGGCATCCCCGGCCCCACCCCGCCGTCCGGCGGGTGGGCTTTGAGTGATTCCTCGAAGGCGTGTTTCCAGGCCGCGACGTACAGCTCTTCTTTGCTGCCGAAGTGATAGTTGATGGCCGCCGTATTGGCCCCAGCCTGGCGGCAGATCTCCGCGTGCGTCGCCTCCCGGAATCCCTTGGCCGCAAACACCTCGGCCGCCGCCGCCAGCAGCCGCTGCCGCGTTTCCTGGGCGTCCTTTCTCGGTTTTCGCATCAGTACCCCTTTCCTGAGCGCAACTATACCAGGTATTTTAATTGCACAGTTGAATTTGTCAATAGAGAAATGAAATTTCTGGCAAGCGCGAGGGCGCAGGTTTGTAGTGACGCCGTGAGGCGTTTCAGTAGCATGGGCGTCCCGCCCATCACTCGCAGAGCTCTGCTTTCGCCATACTCAGGACAAACCAGGCTCTGCCTTCACGGGCGAGACGCCCGTGGTACCGCGATCAATCGCTGGTGTCGAAGACGCTCATGAAGGCCTTTTGCGGGATTTGCATCGAGCCGATACTCTTCATGCGTCGCTTGCCTTCCTTCTGCTTCTTGAGGACTTTCATCTTGCGGGTCACGTCGCCACGGTAGAATCTGGCGGTCACGTCTTCGCGGAAGGCTTTGACGGTCTCTCTGGCGAGGATTCTGCCCCAGACAGCGGCCCGGAGGAGGATTCCGGACTGGCCCCTCGGGATAGCTTTCTTGGATTTGGCAATCAGGCTACGGCCGCGACTATTCACTTGGTCTCGGTGAATGACGGCCGACGCGGCATCCACCGGCATGCCACCTTGGCAGCGGTCGAATTCCAGGATAAGGACCGAAACCAGGCGGCCTGAGAGGCGGTCGGAAGCCGGCCCCGAGCAGCATCCGCAATACTGGCACTTCTGATCGCACAGGGCACGCGCACGTACAAGCCGAGGCAATCGTAACCCAGTGGTTCTGAATATGTGCGCACACGTCGTCAACTCTGAGAACGCATGCTTTCCAGGAACTCCGCATTGGTCGGATACTGCTTGAGCAGCTTGAACAATGCCCCCACCGCCTCACGCGGCCCGTAGCTGGACAACACGCGACGCAAGGTCATCAGCCCCCGACTCTCGTCGGCCGTGTACAGCTTCGCTTCCTTGCGCGTGCCGCTGGCAGGGATGTCGATCGCCGGAAAGGTTCGGGCCTCAGCCAAGGATCGGTCGAGCACAACTTCGCTATTGCCTGTGCCCTTGAATTCCTCGAAAATCAACTGGTCCATGCGAGAGCCCGTGTCGATCAAGCACGTAGCGACGATAGTGACAGAGCCGCCGTTCTCGATCCGTCGTGCCAGCCCGAAGAGACGACGCGGCACCTCCATGACGCCGGCTTCAAGTCCCCCGCTCATGGTGTGGCCTCGCGGCGCGCCGCGGCGGCGCGTCCGGTTGTTGAACGCCCGGCCTACACGTGTGAGGCTGTCTATTAACAGAACCACATCGTGTCCGCATTCCAATTCCGTCTGGACGTGCGCAAGGACAAACTCCGCCAACTCACAGTGTTCGTCAGCCGTGTGGTCGCTGGTGCTGGCCACCACCTCAGCGCCCTCAACGGCTCTGCGGAAATGCGTGACCTCCTCAGGCCGTTCGTCCAGCAGAAGCACGATAATGCGAGCCTGCGGCGAGCAGAAATGAATCGCCTGGACTATCTGCTCCAGGAGAATCGTTTTTCCCGCCTTGGGGGGAGAAACGATCAGTTGCCGCGTGCCTTTACCTATCGGCGCGATCAGGTCTACGATCCGCATGCTTTCCTGCCCACAAGCGCCCAAGTCGAAGCGTTCGTGCGGATCGACCGCCACCAGATCGGAGAAATGGGGTCGCTTGCGGAAGTCCTCCGGCGCCATGCCCCCCAAGGACTCGATGGACACCAGCTTGGGCTTGCCCTGCGTTCGATCCACCAGAGCGGACACAGCCGCCCCTTCCGTGAGGCCAAACCGGCGGTTCAAGGCTTGAGGGACCATCACCTCACCCGGCCCGCGCCGGTAAGATCGCTCGCCGGTGCGAATCGCAAACTGGTCCTTGTTGACCTTCTTCAATACTCCAATCGTTGTCTCAGCCATCGAAATCTTTCATGGGAGTGGCAAAATACAAACCAACTGGGGATAGAAACACCCCCGGTATCATAGCATACTGCCGCCGCGTGGCAACCCTTACTCTACACTTAAACCATGCACAGCGACGGTTTTTCCCCGCAGAGGCACAATCGGCGACTCGCGACGCGGCCGATGGTTTCAGACCAATCCGCATAAATACTTGCTTTTGAAGAACAACTGCGATAGTCTTTCAGTACAGTAAATATGTTCTTTCGTACGCTCGCGGGAGAGAATCTTCGGTAGGGATCACGCCGCACGAATCCGGATGCATCCTCGAAAGCCCTTCTTGGCGCATCTTCCGAGCACTCTTTTTGTTTGAGTCAGCCTCAGTTATATATTTGTAAGGACTATAGAATGCCATTTACGACAGCCGGCCTGTCTGATCCGCTGGTGCGAGGTATTCTCGCGACCGGCTTCATCGCTCCCACCGAAATCCAGTCACAGGTAATTCCGGCCGCTCTCAGTGGCCGGGACATCATCGGCTGCGCCCAGACGGGCACAGGCAAGACCGCCGCATTCGCGCTACCTATCTTGAACCGAATCAGCCATGAACGAGGGAGCAAGAAACGAGCCATACGATCGCTTGTTCTTACGCCGACGCGAGAGTTGGCGGCCCAAGTCGAGAAAGCCATGCTCGACTACGGCCGCTTCCTTGACCTGCGGACACTGGCTGTCTACGGCGGTGTGAATATCAAAGGTCAACTCAGCGCGCTGCGCCGCGGCGGTGACATCGTCGTGGCCCCGCCCGGACGGGTGATGGACCACATGCAGCGGGGCTCCATCGACCTCAGGCAGATTGAAGTGCCCGTGCTCGACGAAGCCGACCGCATGCTCGACATGGGTTTCATCAGAGACGTGCAAAAGATCATCGCCACTTTGCCCAGGCAGCGTCAGACGTTGCTCTTCTCGGCCACGATCTCCCCCGACATCAGAACGCTGGCCGGCAGTGCCCTGAAAGACCCGGTGACGATCCAAATCGGTCAGCCGCGCAACCCCATCGAGACCGTCACGCAACATGTTCATTTGGTCCAGAGAGAGTTGAAAATCGATCTTCTCCTGCACATGCTTCAGAACAGCCCGATGTACAGCGTGCTGGTCTTCTCCCGTACCAAGCATGGAGCAGACAAGATCAACAAACGGCTGACGCGGGCCGGCGTTGTGTCCGTCTCGCTGCACTCAGGGCGCAGCCAGGGACAACGTCAGCGTGCCATGGACGGCTTCAAGAAAGGCCAATACCAAGTGATGGTGGCGACTGATATTGCGGCCCGCGGCATCGACATCGAGGGGATTTCGCATGTCATCAACTTCGACGTGCCGGCCGTCGCGGAGGACTACATCCACCGTATCGGACGCACCGGGCGAGCCGCCGCCACGGGCGACGCCCTCACGTTTGTGAGCCCTGAAGAACGGAAGTACCTTCACCAGATCGAAGAATTCATCGGGCGCAAGTTCACACCTGAGCCATACGACCGCTTCACTCACGCTCGATCCGACGTGCGGCAGCCCAAATCAGTGGATAAACCGCGCGGCAGCAAACGTGTACCGGCGAGAGCTTCGTCCGCAGGCAGAAAGCCGCGTACCTCCTACAAGCGACGCCGGAAGGCCCCCAGGCGGTAGCCTCCCGGAGCGTTCCGGCCCAGAAACATAGGCTATTATCTGGGTCCCGAAGACGTCCTCTTCCAGGGGGATGGGGACTTGGGCCCGGTCTTCTTGCGATACTCCTGTATTCGCGGTTTGCCCGCTCGGCGCTTGCCAT
>CAZGRF010000039.1:0-14831 GCA_964527825.1 uncultured Pirellulales bacterium | reverse complement strand
GGAGGAGTTGGCCAAAGACGGCTCTCTCGATGGCCGGCTCATCGTAGAAACAGCCCATGGGCCGCAGCCGCTGACGCAGCGTGCGGATGAGTCGTTCCAGCGGATTGTTGGTGCGTACCCGTTTCCACCAGTTCATCGGTAAATCGTAGAAAGTCACACTGTCAGAGAGATTCTCCATAGAATGGGCGACGGCCACCGGATCGATGCGGTGCCAGCGTTGCCGCCAGCAGCCGGCGGCGTCCAACGCCGCCTCCCGGCTGGGACAGCGAAAGATGTAGGCCGCCTCGGCCACCATGCGATCCCGGTCATCCGTGGCCCCAAGGTCCTTACGCAACTGAGCCAGGCGGTGAAAGACACAATGCTGCCAGGTGACCTACGGATAGACCCACTGCAACGCCGAGCGGATGGGGCCGGATTCGTCACTGACAAACATGCGGACGTTCTCCAGGCCGCGGCGGCGCCTGAGATGTTAAAGAACACGGTAGTGGTTTCATGGTTAAGTACGTACCCTTATTTCGCGGCGGCTGTCATCCGTCTTCCGCTCCGGCTCGCGGCGCTCGCCTCCGCTCCAGACGGATGACACCAACCCTAACTTACACAGAATTCATTACACTACTCAGCCGAAGATCTTTCTCGGGTGCGTCAGACCAGCGGTAGAGCTGGCATGGCGGTCCGGCGTTCTACGATCGCGTCTCCGGGAGCGCCCTGGGCAGGATGCCTTCGACAGGGGTGAGTGCGCCAAGCAAAGCCAGTTCGGCAGGCCGAGGATGCGAAACAAAGCCAATTTCCGGATGCTAGCGCGCCAAACAAAGCCAATTTGCCGCGGGGCCGCGAAGGGCCGGTGGCAGGCTGGTGACCCTGGGGCGGGCACACGATATTCTCCAAATTGCCCTTGACGAGAGAGAGCGAATCCGTTCTATTTCACCCTGTTGTAGCCAGGGAGGGACCCATCCCCCCGGGGACAGGAGGTCCTAAGCAATCCGTACGGCTTTTGCACGACCAGATATATAGGGATGTTTGCGATTGGAAAGGATGGAACCATGCGGAGCGTGAAGCTTTCGACCGTTATCATCGTACTTGTTCTCTCGGCGGGCGTGGCGTTTGTCGGCGGCTGCGACTCGGGAATGCAGGACCTGAGGCTACAGAACGACACGCAACGAAAGCGCATCGCCGAGCTGGAGAGCGAGGTTCAGGCCGCACGTTTGCAGCTCGATCAGCTCAAGAGGCAATTGGAGGCGGCCACCAAGACGGGCGGCGTCGAGGTCGACGCGCTTCGCCAGAAGGTCGCGGCCCTCGAAGAGGATCTGACCCGGAAGGAGGAGTTGATCAAGTCGATGCAGGAGCGGCTGATGGGCGTTTCGCCCCTGCCGGTGGAACTGAGCACGGCGCTTGAGGACTTCGCCAAGGGCAGCGATATGGTGGAGTTCGATTCGAGCAAGGGCTTGGTCAAGTTCAAGAGCGACCTGCTCTTTGAGAAGGGCAGTGATAAGGTGACTTCCACCGCGGCCGAAGCGGTCAGGACCCTGTGCGGCATCCTCAATTCGCCGCAAGCCAAGGAGTTCGATATCATTGTGGCCGGTCACACCGATGATATGCGGATCGCCAGGCCACAGACAAGGGCGGCCCACCCCACGAATCGCCACCTTGCCTCGCATCGCGCTATTTCCGTGGTGACGATGATGGAAGGTGATGGCATCGAGGCCAAGCGTTTGAGCACGCGCGGTTTCGGCGAGTATCGGCCGGTAGAAGCGAATGCTCCCAATAAAGGCGGCAATCCCAAGAACCGACGCGTCGAAGTCTACATCGTTCCGCAAGGGACGTAGTCGCACAGTACATTTCATCGCTCTACGAAAATGTGCGCACCGAGGAGCAGGACTACAATAACGTAGTCTCGCGAGGCCAGTGCGCACACGATTCGCATCTCGTAAAGCACTTCGTGAAAAGCAGATAGGTGATTTTTGCCGTCTTCTGCGCTGCTGGCACACTTCTTGTAAGTAGAGGTGTTGGAGCGTGAGAGCGTTCGGCGCATCAACGCTTCTACGCATCCGCGCATTTACGCAAGGGTGGCCCGACAAGGAGACATGGCAGTGATGACAGAACGAAGTGGTTTCATGATACACCCGCGTTGGACGTCCATCGTGGCAATGGTGGCGGTGTTGGTAGCGGCCGGCACGGCCCGTGCGGGGGAAGAGACGCCGAGTGCGCAGACGCTGAGTTTGGGCCTGGATACTCTATGGGTGCTCATCGCAGCGTTTCTGGTTTTCTTCATGCAGGCGGGATTCGGCATGGTGGAGGCCGGCTTTACGCGCGCCAAGAATGCCTGCAACATTCTCACCAAGAACTTCCTGGACTATTGCGTGGCCAGCATCATGTTCTTTCTTGTCGGCTACGCGTTCATGTTCGGCAAGGGCAACGGATTCATCGGCTGGACCGGTTTCGGTATGTCGGGCGCCGAGAATCCGTCGGCCGTCCAGCCCTGGGCGTTCTGGCTGTTCCAGGCCGCGTTCTGCGGCGCCGCCGCCACGATTGTCGCCGGCGCGATGGCTGAACGCATGAAGTTCCCTGCCTAC
Source organism: uncultured Pirellulales bacterium (assembly GCA_964527825.1). Lineage (GTDB taxonomy): Bacteria > Planctomycetota > Phycisphaerae > Sedimentisphaerales > Anaerobacaceae > JAFGLV01. Next base: position 12,261 of record CAZGRF010000039.1, on the reverse strand, counting down.
TTGATCTACACCGCCGTCGTCAGTGCGCTGATCTATCCCATCGTCGGCCACTGGATCTGGAGCGGCGGCGGCTGGCTGGCGAAGATGGGGTTCGCGGACTTCGCCGGCTCGACCGTGGTGCACTCCGTCGGTGGTTGGATTTCATTTGTTGGGACCATTGTCCTCGGTGCGCGAATCGGCAAGTTCGGCCCGGACCGGCGACCCCGCGCCATCGCGGGCCACTCGATCCCGTTGGCGGCGTTGGGGGTGTTCCTGCTGTGGTTTGGGTGGTTCGGGTTCAATCCCGGCTCGACGCTGGGTGTCGGCGACGGCGAGGCGATTGCGCGCATCGCGGTCAATACCAACATTGCCGCCTGTGCCGGGGCCATCACCGCGATGACTGCGGTCTGGCTGGCGTTCGGCAAGCCCGACCTTTCGATGACGATGAACGGCTGCTTGGCTGGCTTGGTGGCGATCACAGCGCCGTGCAACTATGTCACCCCGGCCGCCTCGATTGCCATCGGCGCCGTTGCCGGCGTGGTGGTGGTCTTTGGTGTGTACCTTCTCGACAGAATTCGCGTGGATGACCCGGTCGGCGCGATCCCCGTTCACGGGATGAACGGTCTGTGGGGCACGTTGGCCGTCGGCCTGTGGGGGCAGCAATCGCTGGGCCTCGCCCATGACGGTCTTTTCCATGGCGGGGGACTCACGCAACTCGGCATCCAGGCGTTGGGCACGCTGGCGGTAGACCTCTTTGTGATGGCCTCAATGGGCGCTGTGTTCCTGGCAATCAAGCACACCATGGGTTTGCGGGTCTCGGCAGAAGAGGAATTGAGAGGTCTCGACATCGGCGAGCACGGTATGGAATCCTACGCCGGCTTCCAGATCTTCACCACGACCTAACCTTGGTCCGACTATTAGGAGTCTGCACGATGAAACTGATCATCGCGTATGTCCAGCCGCACAAGCTCAACGATGTCAAGAAAGCCCTGTACCAAGCCGAGGTCCACAAGATGTCGGTCACCAATGCCGTTGGCTGCGGGGCGCAGAAGGGCTATCACGAGAGCTATCGCGGCGTCGATGTCGAAGTCAACCTGCTCAAGAAGATCAGGCTTGAGATCGCCGTGAACGAGGACTTCGTCGAGAAGACTGTCAAGGCCATCATCGACGGCGCCCGAACGGGACAGATCGGCGATGGAAAGATATTCGTGTTGGAGTTGCCCGAGTGCATCCGCATCCGCACGGGCGAGCACGGAGGCGCTGCTATTGGATAACGCGTCAGGCGTTCAACGATGTAAAGGCACGTTGCGTACTTTCACAGCCATCGTTGTCCGTGTCCCCTGTTGGGCACGTGACTAGGGCCTCGTCCTGCAGGGCGAGGCTCGCTTTTAGGTGGGCGCAAACTACAAAAAAGTAGATATGGGAAGGTGCGTGCTACAAAAGTGTAGTCCGCTGCTTTTCGGTGGTTTTGGCTACGTTCTTCGTAAGCTACTTCCTTAAAGGCGTTTGCGTTTATCTTGCCAGAGCCTCGATAGGTGGCACACTCTTTGCAAACACCCTCTCCAACGATGGCTGACGTAGCCTGACGGGTCATGCTACGGACAATGATGGAGCAACCAATGATGTCAGCGGCAAAGGGGGCGTTTCGCCCTGGACGTCTGCTCACACTGGCGGCGCTAGTGTTGCTGGGGGCAGGTGAAAACGCGCAGGCGGCAACGGGAGCCGGGCTCAACGAGTTGGCTAATTCGTCTGATGTCTTTTTTCTGCTCATCGGTGCCGTGATGATTCTCGCGATGCACGGAGGCTTCGCATTCCTTGAGGTGGGATCGGTTCGCCGGAAGAACCAAGTCAATGCGCTGAACAAGATCATTTGCGAATGGTGTTTCTCGGCGGTGGTGTATTTCCTCATCGGGTACCCGATTGCGCGCGGCGTCTCGTTCCTGGTTCCTGTCACGCAACTCGTCGACGATGGTGGGTTTGAGTATGTCAGATTCTTTTTCTTCCTTGGATTTGCGGCGTGCATCCCGGCGATCATCTCCGGCGGTGTCGCCGAGCGGACCAAGTTTTGGACGAACGCGCTGGCGGGAGCGATCTTTGTCGGCCTGGTATATCCACTGATCGAAGGAGCCACGTGGGGACGCTTCAATGCGGTACTCGGCGCCGCTGATGGTTTGTTGGCGAAGACCTTCGGTGCACCGTTCCATGACTTTGCCGGTTCGGTGGTGGTGCACGCGACGGGAGGATGGCTGGCCCTGCCGGCCATCATGTTGTTGGGTGCGCGAATGAAACGGTATGAAGAGGATGCCATCAAGGTCAGTAGCATTCCTTTTCTGGCACTCGGGAGTTGGGCGTTGATCGTGGGTTGGTTTGGGTTCAATGTGATGAGTTCCGGCAATTTGCAGGCCGTTTCAGGGCTGGTCGCGATCAACTCGCTGATGGCGATGGTGGGAGGAACGATTGCCGCGTTGGCGATATCGAAGAATGACGCCGGCTTCGTGCACAACGGCGCGTTGGCGGGGCTGGTGGCCATCTGCGCCGGATCGGACTTATACCATCCCGCGGCGGCGTTCATAGTCGGCGGGATCGCTGGAGCGATCTTCGTGTTTCTGTTTCAGACAGAGACCGAGAGGTGGAAGATTGATGACGTGCTCGGTGTTTGGCCGCTGCATGGCGTTTGCGGGGCCTGGGGCGGCGTGGCGGCGGGGATCTTCGGCGTGGAAGCTCTCGGAGGACGCGGAGGCGTCAGCTTCTTCTCGCAGCTTGTGGTCACCGCCGGCGTCCTGATGGTGACCCTGTTGGCGAGCACTCTTGTTTACGGGGTGCTGAAGGCGACGGTGGGCATCCGGTTGGACGCCCACAGTGAAAGAGTTGGCGCGGATCTGGCGGTGCACCAAATCAGCGCCAATCCCGAAGAGGCGTATTGAGTCTCAGGACCGAATGCGCGGAGCAGTGACGCTGGTTTGCACAGACAGGGTGGTTCACACATGAAGATGATCGTAGCAGTAATCCAGCCGGAGCGGCTGGAGAGAGTCAAAGAGGCGCTGTTCAACGCCGAGGTCTACAAGATGACCGTCAGCCGCGTCAAAGGATGTGGACAGCAGGCGGGCTATGACGAGCACTATCGAGGGCAGGTCAAGAAGGTCAACCTGCTGGAGAAGGTTCGTTTTGAGATCGCGGTGAATGACAGCTTCGTCGAGCCGACGGTCAAGGCCATCATCAAGGGGGCCAAGTCGGGAACGATTGGAGACGGCAAGATCTTTGTCATGCCGCTCGAAGAGTGTATCCGTATTCGCACTGATGAGCGTGGTGGCGCCGCCATCGGATGAAAGTGTGCGACAAACGTAACCCAATGCAAATGTAGAAAGGAACAACAACATGTCACCAAAAGAGTTCTTTGAGTTTGCCAAGAAACACGGGGCCCGGATGATGGACCTGAAGTTTGTGGACATGCTGGGCACGTGGCAGCACTGCTCGTATCCCATCGAGACCATCAACGAGAGTGTCTTCGAGGAAGGGTTGGGCTTTGACGGCTCGTCGATCCGCGGCTGGCAGGAAATCCACCAGTCGGACATGATGGCTGTCTGCGATCCCAACACGGCCGTGCTGGATCCTTTCTTCAAGGAACCCACGGTCAGTGTGATCGCGGACATCGTCGATCCGGAGACGCGCGAGACTTACGACAAGTGTCCGCGCACCGTGGCCAGGCGGGCGGCCGCGTTTCTGAAGAAGACGGGCATCGCCGACACCTGCTTCATCGGTCCCGAGCCGGAGTTTTTCATCTTCGACGAGGTCCGCTACGAGCAGAACCAGCACACCGGCTACTATTCCATCGATTCGGTCGAGGGCTCGTGGAACACAGCCCGTTTCGAGGAACCGAACCTCGGCTACAAACCCAGCTACAAGGGTGGCTACTTCCCCGTTAGCCCGACCGACACCTATCACGACCTGCGCAGCGAGATGGTCTATGAGATGATGAAAGTGGGAATCAGGATCGAAGCCCATCACCATGAGGTCGCCACGGGAGGACAGGCTGAGATCGATATGGAATTCAAAGAGCTGACGAAGATGGCCGATCAGTTCATGTGGTACAAGTACATCCTCAAGAACGTCGCCAAACGGCACGGCAAAACGGTAACGTTCATGCCGAAGCCGGTCTTCGAGGACAACGGCAGCGGCATGCATACGCATATCTCGCTGTGGAAGGGCGGCAACACGCTCATGGCGGGCGATGGCTATGCCGGCCTGAGCGAACTGGCGCTGCATGGCATCGGCGGCATTCTGAAACACACCCCGGCGCTGCTGGCCTTCGCGGCCCCGACGACCAACTCGTATCGTCGCTTGGTGCCGGGCTTCGAGGCGCCGGTGAACCTGGTGATGAGCGCGCGGAACCGTTCGGCCGCCTGCCGCATTCCGATGTACAGCCCCAGCCCCAAGTCCAAGCGGGTGGAGTTCCGTTGCCCCGATCCGACCGCTAATGGCTACCTGGCCTGGTCGGCCCTGCTCCTGGCGATGGTCGATGGTATTCAGAACAAAATCGATCCTGGCAAGCCGCTGGACGTGAACATCTACGAGATGAGCGCCGAGGAACTGGCCAAGTTCCCGAAGACTCCCGGCTCGCTGGCGGAGTCCATCGATGCTCTGGAGAAAGACCATCAGTTCCTCATGGCCGGCGGCGTCTTCACCGAGTCGCTGCTGAACTCGTGGATCAACTGGAAACGCAACGAGGAGCTCGATCCGATAGCGCTGCGGCCGCATCCGTATGAGTTCCACATGTACTACGATTGCTGACAATCGGCGCCGCTCGTGAAGACTGCCCGGGCGCTTTGAGTTGAAAGAAGGCTTCTACTGCACACCCTTGTGCAGTTGGCATTGGGTTGCGGGTGGGGCTTGCTTGCCGCCGGTCGATTCTGCTGGGGAATAACCGGACGGCGCAGGCCTCGCCCCTTTTCTCTTGCGCGAGGCCCGGATTGGAGGGCGGCGGGCGAGCCTCAAGTTACACCCGATGATTTTCCCCCGAACTGGCCACTTGACATGGATCGTGCGCGAGCATAGCATACGCGCCAAACCCAATGCCGGAGCAGCCACAACATCTCGTCGGCCTCTCTGTGCATCTACTCTTCAGTTCGGCTGGTGGAGCCGAAGTGCGCCCCCCGCGCCAGGCGGTGGGGGGTGTGGATCATATCACCGTCTTACTGATGAAAGCCGCGTGTGATGATTGAGGAATCTGAAATGTCCACTGATATAGCGGGGGTATTTGGCCGCAACACGTTCAACGAGGCCACCATGCGAGAGCGGTTGCCCAAGAACGTGTTCAGGTCGCTCAAGGAAACCTTCAACGGCGGGCAGCCGCTCGATCGGGCCACCGCCGACGTCATTGCCAACGCCATGAAGGACTGGGCCATCGAGAAGGGAGCCACGCACTTCTGTCACTGGTTCCAGCCGATGACCGGTCTGACGGCGGAGAAGCACGACGCGTTCATCTCACCGACGCCCGACGGGCGGACTACCATGGAATTCAGCGGCAAGGAGCTGACGCAGGGCGAGCCCGATGCCTCTTCCTTTCCCTCCGGCGGCCTCCGTGCGACGTTCGAGGCACGTGGCTACACCGCGTGGGACTGCACCTCGCCGGTCTTTGTCAAGGAAGATGGCAAGAACATCACGCTCTGCATTCCGAGCGCCTTCTGCTCGTACACGGGTGAGGCACTGGACAAGAAGACGCCTTTGCTGCGGTCGATGGACGCCCTGAGTAAGCAGGCGGTGCGCGTGCTGAGGGCCTTGGGTAATGTGACGGTCAGTCGCGTCACCGCTACTATGGGGCCCGAGCAGGAGTATTTCTTGATTGACCAGTCATTCTATGCCAAGCGCTTGGATTTGGTCCTGGCCGGAAGGACGCTCTTCGGGGCCAAGCCCCCGCGCGGCCAGGAGCTGGAAGATCACTACTTCGGTTCTCTTCACGAACGCGTTGCCAGCTTCATGCACGAGGTCAATCACGAACTGTGGAAGCTGGGCGTCACCGCCAAGACGCAACACAACGAGGTGGCGCCGGCTCAGTATGAGCTGGCCCCGGTCTTCTCGACCGTCAACGTGGCGACCGATCACAACCAGTTGACGATGGACACGCTGCAGAAAGTGGCGCGGCGGCATGGTTTCGTATGTCTGCTGCACGAGAAGCCCTTCGCGGGCGTCAACGGCTCGGGCAAGCACAACAACTGGAGCATGGTCGCTGACGACGGTGTCAACCTGCTCGATCCGGGGGACACTCCTCATGACAACATGATCTTCCTCGTCATGCTCTGTGCCGTCGTCCGCGCGGTAGACAAATACGCCACGCTGCTGCGAGCCAGCGTCGCCAACGCCGGCAACGAGCATCGTCTGGGCGCCAACGAAGCCCCGCCGGCCATCGTGTCGATCTTCCTGGGCGACCAGTTGACCGACATCTTCGAGCAGTTGGCCAAGGGCGGCGCCAAGAGCAGCAAGCGGGGCGGCGAACTCAAGCTCGGTGTCTCGACCCTGCCACAACTGCCGAAGGACTGTACCGACCGCAATCGCACATCGCCGTTCGCTTTTACAGGCAACAAGTTCGAGTTCCGCATGGTCGGCTCGTCCCAGTCCGTCGCGGGCCCGAGCTTCGTGCTCAACACGATTGTGGCCGACGTCCTCTGCGAGATCGCCGACGAGCTGGACAAGGCCAGGGACGTCAAGGCGACGGCCCAGAAGATTCTGCACGAGATCGCCGTCACGCACGCCCGGATCGTTTTCAACGGTGACAACTATGCCGAGGAATGGATCGCGGAGGCCGAGAGGCGCGCGCTGCCGAATATCCGTTCGACGGTCGAGTCGCTCAGGTCAATTCCCTCAAAGCAGAATATTGCCCTGTTCACCAAGCACGGCGTTCTGACCAAGCACGAGCTCAAGGCGCGCACCGAGGTGCTGCTGGAGGTCTACAGTCGGCAGATCAACATCGAGGCGCTGACGATGTTGAGCATGGCCAAACGTCAGATCCTGCCTGCCTGCTGCGAGTATTCGGTTCGCTTGGGTCAGGCGGTGGCGGCGGTCTCCGGCGCCGGTGTCAGTGCGGAGACCCAAACGAAGCTGCTCAAGCATCTCTGCGAGCTGATCGCGACCCTGGAGAACAGCATCGAGACCCTGGAGAACACCGTGGAGAAGGCCGCGGCGGTGCAAAGCGCAGAGAGGCACGCCGAAAGTTGTCGCGAGGACGTTGTCCCGGCGATGGCGGCACTCAGGCAGGTTGCCGACGAGTTGGAGACCATCGTCGATGCCGAGCTCTGGCCGCTGCCCAGCTATGCCGAGATGCTTTTCCTGCGGTGACCTGCCCGCGAGGTCCACAGGCGGCGGGCGGAGGAAATCGTGGTGGTGCAGACGGGGTCCGAATTCTCCAGCCTGGCTGGCTCGGAGTTGCGGGCCGGCGCTCGGCGACGCGGGGCGGCTCGTTTGCCGAGAAATTCAGGCAATTGCTGCAATCGTTGTTGCCTGGGTGGCGTCTTACGGATTAGCGTGGTCCGACGGAGCCGTGGAACGAAAGGTCCCAACAATCACTTTTTTGGAGGCATGCGACATGAAACAGGCAATTTCTCTTATCGCGGCGCTGGTTTGTCTGGCGATGGTGCTACCGGTTCAGGTTTCCGCCCAGCCGCCCGGCGGAAGGGGAATCTACGGCGACTGGAATGTCAGCACGGAATTCAACGGGATGCAGATGCAATCGATCCTGTCGTTTTCCCGGGACCAGGACGGCAACCAGACCGGCCAGTGGATCAGCTTCCGGGGCGTGAACGATCTGCAGGACGTCAAGTTCGAGGACGGCCAGCTCTCCTTCAAGCGCGTCATGGAGGGTTTCGGCGGCGAGAACATGACCTCGACGTTCAAGGGGACCATCACGGACGACAAGCTGACCGGCACCCTCTCGAGTGACCAGGGCGACCAAACCCTCACGGGCCAGCGGGCCCCGCGCCTGCCGAGAGCTGCCGGCATCTGGCAATTGACGCTCAAGATCAATGACCGTGAGATTCCCGTCACGCTCACCATCGGAGCCAACGAGCAGGGCGAGCCGACCGCCAAGTGGACCAGCGAGCGGGGTGAGGCAAAGGTCTCCGATATCCAGGCCGGCCGGGGCGATGTGAGCTTCAAAGTCACCAGCAGCATGGGCGACCGCTCGTGGGAATCGACCTTCACGGGAACCATGCAGCAGGACACCCTTTCCGGCACCTTGAAGTCCGACATGGGCGACATGGCGGTCGAAGGTAAGCGGATGGGGGCGGACCTCATCGGCACCTGGAACCTGGAAGTGACCGACGATCGCGGCACACGCCAGCAAAGGCTCAGAATCAATCCTGACCTGAGCGCTTTGTACGGTGCCGCGGCCGTCAAGAAGGTCGATTTCACGGACGGCAAGCTGACCTTCAAGATCAGCATGGAGTTCGGCGACCGCTCGTTCGAAATGGACTTTGCAGGCAAGATCCAGGATTCGAAGCTCGAAGGCGAGCTGACGACACAAATGGGCAGCCAAAAGATCACGGGAACGAAGGTCGTCCGCATGAGAAGAGGCGGCGGCATGTAGATCGAACACGATTCTCCGAACCTTTTGGAACAGCCATCTGGAATCGACCGTTGTGAACAAGACGGTCCAGGTGGCTGTTCCTCTTTCTGCTGTTCTTCTCAGGCTCCTCTGCCGCCAATGTCAGAGCCTGGGATGAAGTGCCAAGCGAGAGACGTAGTCGTCGTGGATGGCGGGCGGGTTACTTCGCCACCATCAGGGCGATGAAGTCGGCGAAGAGGTAGCGCGAATCGTGCGGGCCGGGCGAGGCTTCGGGGTGGTATTGGACCGCGAAAGCGCGAAGCTTGCGGCTGCGGATGCCCTCGCATGTGTTATCGTTGAGATTCAGGTGCGTCAGTTCTATGTCCTTGTGCGCGAGCGAATCGAGGTCCACGCAGAAGCCGTGGTTTTGGCTGGTGATCTCGATCTTGCCGGTCTTGAGGTTCTTGACGGGATGATTGGCGCCGTGATGGCCGAACTTGAGCTTGTAGGTGCGCCCGCCGAGCGCTAGGCCCAGGATCTGGTGCCCCAGGCAAATACCAAAGATCGGCACTTTACCCAATAGCGCGCGGACGGTGTCAACGGCGTACGTCACCGCGGCCGGGTCGCCCGGACCATTGCTCAGGAACACGCCGTCCGGCTTTCGCGCCAGAATCTCTTTGGCCGTAGCCTGCGCGGGGACGACCGTGACAGCGCAGCCGTGGGAGCAGAGCAGCCGCGAGATGTTGCGCTTCATGCCGTAGTCGATGGCGACGACTTTGTACTTGGCTTCGCAGGCAGGCTGCTTGTCACTGAAGATGTCGAGAAGGCCCTCGTTCCAGGCGTAGGCCTTATCGATCGTAACGTCCTTGACGATGTCGCGGCCGACCAGACCGGGATACTCCTGTAGTTTCGCGGTGAGCTTCTTGATGCCCAGCTCCGACGAGGAGATGACCCCGCGCATGGCGCCCTCGATCCGGATGTGGCGGACGAGCTTGCGCGTGTCGATGCCTTCGATGCCGATGATGTCGTTCTGCTTGAGGTAGCCATCGAGCGCGGCGGTGTTGCGCCAGTTACTGGGGTAGTCGCAATTCTCCTTGACGACAAAGCCGCTGGCATAGATTCCGCGCGACTCCCAATCGCCCGGATTGGTGCCGTAATTGCCGATGAGCGGATACGTCATCGTGACGATCTGCTCGTGGTACGAAGGGTCGGTGAGAATCTCCTGGTAGCCCGTCATGGCCGTGTTGAACACGACCTCGCCGCACTTGCAGCCACGGGCCCCGAACCCCTTGCCTTCGAACACCGTTCCATCTTCCAGTAGTAGAACCGCTTTCACGAAGTCCGTCCTCGCTATCGGTAGTATTGCTGAATCGGTTTGACTGTGATCCGCTTGGCCTTGATCGACTCGATGCCCTTAGCGACCGCTTCGGCCCCTCGGATCGTCGTGACATACGGGACTTGCCGATCGATCGCGTTGCGGCGGATGGCGAAAGAATCCGTGATCGATTGCTTGCCCACCGTCGTGTTGACGATCAGGTCGATCTTGCCGTTGATAATCATGTCCACGATATGGGGCCGTCCCTCGCTCACCTTCAACGCGAACTCCGAGGGAATGTTGTTCTCGATGAACTTGATGCAGGTGCCCTTGGTGGCGATGATCTTGAAGCCCATCTCCTGGAGCTTGCGGGCCACCGGCACCGCCCGCGCCTTGTCGGCGTCTCGGACGCTAAACAGCACGTTGCCCTGCGTGGGCAAGCTGTTGCCGGCTGCGATCTGGCTCTTGGCGTAGGCCGTCCCGAATTCGCTCGAAATCCCCATGACCTCACCCGTCGAGAGCATCTCGGGACCCAGCAGGGCATCGGTGCCCGGGAACTTCAGGAACGGGAACACCGCCTCTTTGACCGCGTAGTGACTGGGCACGGTCTCCTTGGTGAACCCAAGTTCGTCGAGCGTCATCCCAGTCATCACCTTGGCGGCCAGTTTGGCCAGGGGCTTGCCGATGGCTTTGCTGACGAACGGAATGGTCCGCGAGGCCCGCGGGTTGACTTCCAGGATGTAGACCTGATCGTCCTTGATGGCGAACTGAATGTTGATAAGACCAACGACGTTCAACTCCAGGGCCAGCAGCTTGGTCTGCCGGGCCAGTTCCGTCAGGACCTTCTTCTTGATATTGACCGCGGGAATCGAGCAGGCGCTGTCGCCCGAGTGGACGCCGGCCTCCTCAATGTGCTCCATGATGCCGCCGATCACGACGCGCTTGCCATCGCTGATGGCGTCGACATCGACCTCCGTGGCGTCGTCGAGGAACTTATCGATCAAGATCGGATGCTCGCCCGAGGCCTCGATCGCCTCCTCGACGCAGGCCTTGAGGCCATCCTCGTCGTAGACGATGTCCATCGCCCGCCCGCCCAGCACGAACGACGGGCGGATCAGCAAAGGATAGCCTAGCTTGCGAGCGACCTTGAGGGTCTCATCATAGCTGGTGGCCGTGCCGCTTTCGGGCTGGCGCAGCTCCAGCTTCGCAACCAGGCGATTGAAGCGCTTGCGGTTCTCCGCCCGGTCGATGCTGTCGGGCGAGGTGCCGATGATCTTGACGCCCGCTTTCTCCAGAGGAACCGCCAGCTTCAGCGGGGTCTGGCCGCCGAACTGGACGATGACGCCGTCGGGCTGTTCCCGCTCGACGATGGACATGACGTCCTCGAACGTGAGCGGCTCGAAGTACAGCCGGTCGGACGTATCGTAGTCGGTGCTGACCGTTTCCGGGTTGCAGTTGACCATGATCGATTCAATGCCGATCTCGCGCAGCGCGAAGGCTGCGTGACAGCAGCAGTAATCGAACTCAATGCCTTGCCCGATGCGGTTGGGCCCGCCGCCGAGGATGACGACTTTACGCCGGTCGGTCGCGGTCGCCTCCGACTCTGTTTCAAAAGTTGAATAAAGGTAAGGCGTGGCCGCCTCGAACTCGGCGCCGCAGGTGTCAACCATTTTGAAGACGGCGTTGGTCCCCAACGACTGGCGGTGCCGCCGGAACTCGGGTTCCGGCGTGCCGGCCACCGTCGCCAGGTACCTGTCGCCGAACCCATACTGCTTGGCCTGAGCCAGGAGACCGGCCTCCGGCAGACTGCCTCTGCCCGCGAGCAGTTTCGATTCAAGCGCTACGATATCCTTTATGTTGTTGAGGAACCACGGATCGATCTTGGTCAGGGCGAACAGCTCTTCGACGGGCACCTTCCGCCGCAAGGCCTCAGCCACGTACCACATCTTGTCCCAGCAATTCGTGCGCAGTTTGTCCTTGAGTCGCGCCAGCGGCATGCGCTTGTCGATGTGTTTGTCGGCCAGAGAATACCGGTCGATCTCCAGCGAGCGAATGGCCTTGTGAAATGCCTCCTTGAACGTTCGCCCGATCGCCATCGCCTCGCCGACGCTCTTCATCTGGATCGTCAGCTCGGGCGAGGTCTGCGGAAACTTCTCGAACGTAAAACGCGGCCACTTGACGACGCAATAGTCGATGGTCGGCTCGAAACACGCGGGCGTCTTCTTCGTGATGTCGTTCGGGATCTCGTCCAGCGTATATCCGACCGCCAGCAGCGAAGCGATCTTGGCAATGGCGAAGCCGGTGGCCTTCGAGGCCAGCGCCGAGCTGCGCGACACGCGGGGGTTCATCTCGATGACGTAGAGCTTGCCGTCGGCCGGGTTGACCGCGAACTGGATGTTCGACCCGCCCGTCTCGACGCCGATGGCCCGGATGA
>CAZGRF010000038.1:0-15126 GCA_964527825.1 uncultured Pirellulales bacterium | reverse complement strand
CGAATCTCATATTCTTCCGATAGCTATGCGACGCTGAGCAGCGACTGCATGATATGTCCAGCGAGTAGGTGTGTCAAGCAGCGCTCCGCAGACGGAAGCGAAAGGTGCAGCGCGTTCTACCCTGCCTCAACGAGGCGGAGTGTCACTTAGCCGCCAGCCTGTCGAGATCGAGGGTTTCTCGCCAATGGGATCCGAAGACGATGAAGTCTTTGCCGTCCACAACGCCGTCGGGGACTTGCCTGGGCCAGATATCTGCCCGCTCCTTGTAGTTGGCAGTGCCTGTTGTGCTGAGCCACGCACGCGCCAGAGTGTTCAGGTCGCGGAAGTCGACTTCACCGTCACCGCCGGGCGGGGCGATGTCACCAACAGGGGGCAACGTGATGCGCTCGAATTCCAGGGAAGGCGGGTCCTGCCCGAACAGGCCGCCGCCTCGGAGCACCAGGTTGAACTCGACGAAGAGATTCATGCCGATGATGCCGTCAAGATAGCCGCCCTCCGGCGACGCCACATCCAGCATGACGAGCGGTACGTTGGAGTAGTTGAGCCAGTCGCCCAGGACGGGAATGTCAAGGGCGTCGATGAAAAAGCCCGGTGCGATCGTAATCTCGCCGGTGACATCCTCAACGTCCACCTCAAAATCCGGTTGGGCAGGGTTCAGGCCGAGCCGGGAGGCAATCCCGGACCCAATCACCGTGAATTGAGCCCCCGTATCCAACATGAAACGGCTCTTGTCCTGAGCGTTTCGATTGCCGTTATACAGGTCCACGCTGTTGACGAAAAACAGGCTCTGTGACGACGTGCCGATGATCACAGAGGGTGTCCCTGGGACAATAGCGAATTCGGTCATGAGGGCTTCATAGTCGGGAATATACTGCACATTGAAGGAGCCGGACGGAATCAGATTCAGAGGGATGCTGTTAGCGTATTGCGGTATGTCGGGATCATAGTGGTCGTAGAATCGGATGTCAGGTGCCGTGTACTCGTTGCTATCGTAGACCACCGTGACCGGGCGGTCATTGTTGATCGTCGTGACGAAGTACACGCTCAGAGGTGAGCCAATCGCTGTCGGCAGATCCGGCTGGCCTGTGGCGGGCCTTTCGCCGACGAGGATTGAGACATTCGTCTGCCCGACCATCCTGGAATGGTCCACAGTGGCGGTGTTAGGATCAACAGCAGCCAAGCCATCTATGAAGATGCCCAAAGGCCACGTGACTTCGGCAAACACGGAGTTTGTTGCGCCGAGCAGCTCGCTCTCGTTTCCCGTAAGCAGATCTGCCGCATAGATGCCGGTGCGCTGGGCCGGCTCATAACCCATCACGTGCGTACTTGCGCCGGTGTCGAAAAGTCCAATCACGAAATCGGTTTCAGGGCTGTCGGTGAGGAAGCGGCCTCTGACGGAATACTCGGTCTGCGCAACCCAGTCAAAGTCATCCGCGGCCCGTTCGTCGGTGACAGCCACGGTGATGTATGGCACGAAGCCGGCCACAGGCGGCGAATCGATCTGAATTCCCTCTGCCGCGGCGGCAAGCCCCTGGGCCTTGGTCTCCGGGGCTGTAGAGCGGCTCCGTTGCTTTGGCCGTGTGGCTCGGGAGCTCTCTTTCGGGAACCGGATGGCCTTGACACGTCTATTGCCGCCCGCCCGCCAATCGACCTTTGTCTCCTGCCAAGCCTCCGGTGCTGCCCAGAGAAGGGAATTGCAGGCCAATAGGATGACAATGATCATTCGACAGGCCGATCCGATTCTTCGTAGCCCTGCTATTCTCACTTGGTTGCCCTTTCAGATCCTGCACTTCATTATAGCACATTCGTCGGACGCATCTTGCCCAAAAAAGGCCGGCGCGCGTGCCCACCAACCATTAGTGCCGCTAAGCGACACCCGCGCAACGGCTTAGACACGACTAAATAGGCTTGACTTGCCGGCGAGCGGCGTTACCATGCAGCCGGTTTGGCTCTCGTCCCCGTAGCTCAATTGGATAGAGCGTTGGCCTCCGGAGCCAAAGGTTACAGGTTCGAGTCCTGTCGGGGATAGTCGGCATGTCGTCAGAGGCGCATTTCTGAGGTCCCGAAGCTGCACGGTTTGCTTGCGATGACTCCTTGCGCGATCGTCTCCACACGTGCCGGTGTCACACCCTATGCGTGTTCCTGCGCGTCGATGTCATTCCCGTTTCGTCGGAGCGCGTATGTTTTTCTGTCGCTCAAGACATTTTTGACTTGACTTTCTCTCGCTGACGGTTACAGTGTGTTGCAGCAATAGGGGAATAAGCACGGAGGAGGTTGCTTCGCGCGTTGGTTACGTCTGACCTTAGGAGGAGGCACCGTGACGGTAACCGGACACACATGTCTGCTTCGCGGCCGCAAAGAAGAGCGGTTGGGACGATCACATGATCCGTCGCGACCGTGCGAGATCGTTGGCCGTATCCTGCACCGTCAATCAGATGTGCAAGTGCGCCAATCCTTTCTGGCAGCGCGTACCGACGCAGAGGGCCTGTGTGGCAGGTCTGGCTTGAGCGGCAGCGGTCGAGCCTGTCCGAGTGACACAACTCCGGCTTGGAGCATGGAGTAACGCCCATTATCCCTTGTGGGCGGCGTATTTCCGGAGGATGGAGTAGAAATGTCGCAAGTGCAAAAAGGACTCTCACACTAACGGATTGGAGAATGGGGCACTTTGCGACTGGGAGACAGGGGTGACGAAAAGACCTTCTTGATTCAGCCTGTGTCTCCCTTTTCTTGAATGCGTGGGTTCCGTGTCGCGCCGTGCAGTGGCGCAGGCGAGCGAACGGGCCCTTTGAGCATAAGGCTGAGGAAAATGGCCTCAGCAGCGGACGTGGTGTGTTCAAAACGTCGTTGAATCTCGGCTTCGGCCGTACTGCGGTGAGGCATTGTATCGGTTGCTCCCGGCACGAGGTACCCAGGGGGAAGGATGGGTATGCTGATTTTATCCCGAAGACGCGGTGAGAGCATCATAATCGGCGACGATGTCGAAGTCTTTGTAGTGGATGTCAAAGACGGAAAGGTGAGACTGGGTGTTGCCGGTCCCGCTTGCATGCCCGTCCATCAACGCGAGCGCTACGATGCCCGGGCGCAACAGCACACATCACGGTTCGGAGCAACCGGCGGGCACGCGACTGTGGGCCGAAGACAGAACCTCATGGCGGTCGATCTGTCTCATAACATCTGACGTGCCTTGACGAAGCACCGCCTTGTTTGGTGCTCGGCAGCGTATCCGATAACATCGTCATGAAGCTGGTGCGCTCGGCTTCGAGCGAACGTCCTGGCCGCTTTATCCGACGATGCACATACGCCTGCTCAGGTGCGCGACCTTTCAGAAGACTCCCTATCCGATTCCCGCCCATCTGTTCTCAAGCTGCCTTGCCCTTTTGTCGATAGGCAGGTTGCGACAAGGGATCGTGAATACTCTTGAGAATGGAGACAAGGATTATGAGATACAGCCCGATCGGCGCGTTCACATTCGACCTGACCGACAAGCAGAGACGACTGTGCACGTGGGTAGCCGACCAAGCCCGTGCCGGAGTCAGGCGAATTCAATACGACGACGTCAAAGAGGCTATGCATATCGACGATGACGCGCACGTGACGCAGATTCTCAGAGAGATGAGAGAACGTGTTGACGACGTTCACAAGATGATCCATTCGCCCATTGTGAACACGGCCGACCCCTATTTCGATCTCCATGCAGACGCCGACCACATCTGGGACGACTACTGCCGGGCGGAGGCTGAACTGCCCTGCCTGGATTTCGACCGCCGGGACACGCACCACGCCGAGGTGCTCTGCCACTCGGGGGTATGACAGCATGAGCTGTGCCGTGTGAGACCCCGCGCGGACCGGGCAAACCAAGACGTGGCAAACATGAGAGGTGGGTAGAATGAGTGCACCGCACAAGGCAGATGCGAAGGAACAGCAGCTTGGCTGCTATCGTCTCTGGGTCAGACCGAAGGCCTCGGACAAGAAGGTGAAGAAACGGACCCATTTGGTTCTGGGGCCTTACTTCGCCAACTCGAAGCGTTAGTTGGCCTCCGCGGCAGCGTATTCTCGGGACGGTTCCCCGATGAGTCGCCGGGTGATTCTGCTGAACCCCTCTGTTTGTTTTCCTTGGCTGGGTTGCTCGTCTCGCCGAACCCAGTCCGATCCAGGAGGGCCCGGCGGGTAATCTACGTTGTCCGCTATGCCGCTGCAAATCGCTCGGGACCGACATGGCAGTCCCTGAGGCTGAAATCTACGCGACTATTGCATTCTTGGGGCCTATCCTGTATACTATAGGACCTGAGGGATCAGCTAGGGTAATGGGGTGGTCGCGTCGTTTGTTCCCCGGCCTTTCGGAACAAAGGCATACCAGAACGCTCTACGGAGGAGAGATGTGCAGCATGCTTGCGAGGACTGCGGCAGTCCGCTGCGGAAAAGAATCCAATGGGAGGAGCGGTCATGAGAAGAGTCACAGTTGAATTCATGGGGTGGGTGCTGGCGGCCGCACTGGTCATGACCTCGACGGCCTCAGCGCGGAAGGACAATGAAGACCCGAACTTCTACTTCGGCGACTGGTACAGAATTGCCCTGGATGGGGACGGCAAGTATCTTCTGGGGGACGGGCACGGCTATGCCGGCGGGACATGGTATTACTACCCTCAGCCAGAGCGGGCAGGGCGCTGGAGGCAGTGGTTCTACAATGAGCCTTACGACCCCAATCGCCAGGGGCAGTTGGACTACGCTGTCTACATTACCCCCGTAGATCCCAAGCGATCGACGTATGCACTGGTGCGCTTCAATTGGTCGACACCCGAATGGTCTGGGCTTGGCAAACGACGCCCACCGTTGCCATGTGATGTTCCAGAAGCCGATCTCGAGTCCAGGTACATGCGAAGCGAGCTGTTGCACTTTGTCGAAAACTGGATGATCGAGACCATTGAGCCGGTCAAGAGCTATAAAGTCATGGAGTACAATCCTGAATGGGTCTCGATCGATATCGAGGCACGCAACGCCTACATCTATCGCGGGGCCCATCGTTCCTGCTTGCCCAAGGACCCTGAAATGGGCGCCTGCTACAACGCGGATACGAATGACTGTTACACATGCTACGCCGAGCAGTGCCGGGCTCCCTACATGTGGCTGGGACCAGGCAGTGCGTGCTCGGACTACTTGACGCCCAGGCCATTTGCCGTGCCTGTCTATCGGTTCTGGTCGCCCACGCGCAGCTCACATCTGTTCACCACGGCAGAGCGCGAAAAGGATGAACTCGTGAACGAGTGTGCGGACGAGTGGACCTTCGAGGGGATGGCCTATTGTGTTCTGCTTGACGACAGCGATCCGGCATCTGTGCCGGTACATCAGTTCTGGTCGCCACAGTCGGGCGTGTGTTTCTACACCATCGATGAAGCCGAGAAGGACACCCTTCTGACGAGCTACGGCGATGTGTGGTGGTACGACGGGCCGGCGTTCTATGCCTATTCACCGGCTCGGCACCCGGCGGACACATCGCCGGTGTACCGTTTCTGGTCCGACGGGCTCGGCTGCCATTTCTACACTATCAGCGAAGCCGAGAAGGACAAGCTCATCAACGATTACGCGGGCGTGTGGACCTACGAAGGCATTGCCTGGTACGCTTA
The DNA here is from genome assembly GCA_964527825.1 of uncultured Pirellulales bacterium. Lineage (GTDB taxonomy): Bacteria > Planctomycetota > Phycisphaerae > Sedimentisphaerales > Anaerobacaceae > JAFGLV01. The sequence continues at coordinate 9,505 of CAZGRF010000038.1, read as the reverse complement.
TGTGCCTTAGCGCCGCGGGGTGCTGATATGGGAGCTCCGCGGCTTCATGCCTGGGTGCCCGGGGAGACGGTCTGTCTTATGCGGCGGCGGGGAGATGGGAGGACTTTGAGGCCGTCCCGGCGTTCCGTATGTTTTGATTGGATAGCAGGTACAGTGCCGGCTCGGGGAGTGTCCGGGCCAAAAGACCGATAGGCCGGTCGGAAATCCATCCTGCTGTCACGGGTACTGGCTCGAAATGCCTCGCGGAACCTCACAAAAACGTATGTCGGTGCGGATCGGGACGCCGGAACGACAGGTATCCGAGCGGCCGCCGATCGCTGAGGCGAAATCCCGAGATCTACGCAGAGGCAACAGGCGTCTGACTTGGATCCTCGGGGGTGCCGCGCTTGTGCTCTTGGTCGTTTCGGGGCTTGTCAAGGCCGGGTTCATTGACCTTGATGTGGTGCGGGCGTGCGTCCTGAGCCGCATTGCCCGCGTCTACCCCAATCGAGCGACCGCCTACGAGTTCTTGAGCCGGCATTACAGTGCGGCCGGCCGCTCGAAGGCTGCTGTAGATGCCTGTGAGAAGCTGGTTCAAGTCAGGCCGGACGATCCTCAAGCGCGGGCCTTGCTGGGTGACGCTTATCGGGAGGTGAGCCGTCCTCAGGAGGCAATAGCCTGCTACGGCGAAGCCGTCAAGCTGGATCCGAACTGCTACGAGGCGCATCTGGGTTTGGGCAGGGTGTACGCGGCGATGAATCTCCATGCAGAAGCACTTGGGTCATACGAGCAGGCCGTGAGGATTCGGCCCGAATCGGCCCCCGCTCACATGGCTCTGGGGCTTGCACTGTCCAATCTCGGTCGGTATGAGGAGGCCATGCAGGCCTTCAAACACGCTAAAGAGCTGGATCCGGAGGTCAGCGAGACGCAAGTCCTCTCCGGGAAAGCCTATCTCGAAGCCGGTCGGTGCCAGGAGGCCATCGCGTGTTTCAGGGACGTCATCTTGATAGATCAGGGCCATGCGCGAGCCCACTACAACCTGGGCCGGGCCTATCTGGCTGTGGGAGATGTGGACCTGGCGCTTACGGAGCAGCGTCTCCTGGAGGATCTCGACGCGGATCTGGCGGGCCGGCTACGCGAGATGATCCCTCGATAGAAGATACGCCACTCAGATCATCCGGGTTTGTTCCGTTGCCCCTCTTTGACTTGGCGATACCTGCCCGGATGGCTGTCATACTGCACAGCAGCAAGTCGCGGGCAATTTCTTGATTTTTCTCTTGACGGCTTGGCACCCCATGGGTAGACACAGCGGCAGTTGGAGGAGGTTCAGGAGTCGGTTTCGGTGTGAGAGGGATATGGTTTGAGGGTCGTCCTGAGGTACTACTTTATACTCCATCGGGGATTTCATGCGCGCCCGCAGAACGCCGAGAGCGAACGGCGACGCGCGTAGGTCTGCGATGGCTTTGTCCGCTTGCGGAAGAAACGGCCTGTCGGGGAAGGGCCGAATGGATTGGGGGAATGAACGTTTGTTTGACATGGAGGTGTAAAATGAAGAAGTGCGCATTGTTGATGTTGATAGTGCTCGGGACCAGTACGGTTGCCTGGGCCGGTCCCTGGGCGTGCATAGATGTTCCAAAGTGCGTGTGCAGCGGCCAGAATGTAACCGTCAGGGTCGGTGCTTGCCTTCCAGGCACATTTGACACGTGCAACATAAAGGTTGTACCGTGCGTTCAAGGTAACCTTATTCTCGTGGATGTCTACCTCACGCGTACGGACAAGTGCCTCGGTTCTCTGCAACTGTGCGAGCCCGTGGATCTCAAGACGTTGTGCCCCGGGCTGTACTCGGTTGTTGCCAGAATCTACGTTAGAGACGTGGGGCCGTGCGGGAAGCCTGGCATATACGTGATGTCAGCCTTGGGTTCGGCGCAGTTCTGCGTCAAGTGTTGTCAGCCCTGCTGCTCGCCGTATCCATGGTGGTTCTGACGAGCAGGAGTCAAGGGTAGTCTGTCGAACGTAAGCCGGAGTCTGCAGACGAAGTGTACACCCGGCTTCAGCCGTGCCTCTTCATGAAGTCTGCGGTTCGGAGACCGTGGACTTGCGAGGTTTCTTCCCCGGCACGGGGGAGGGTGACTTCTTTCTACCTCGACGCATTAGGAATCACGGTTTTCTCTTGACAAACGCGCGGAAATCGCCTATATAGACTTTTCATATCGAACTGAGTTGAGTAGGTGGTTTAGCGGGGAAGGATGCGGCTCGAGGAACACCAGGAGAGCGCATTCCATTTCACCTGAGTCGACTGTGTTTGTGCGCGCGCTACCGCTGGTGCAGCGACCTGCGCGCGTTCTCATCGTGGGGTCGGCCCCCAATATGCCGAGAAACAAAACGGCCCGTCGCAGGAGAGGCGGTTGCCGCAGGGATGAAAGCAAGTCTACAAGGAGGTAAATGATGAAAAGGTATGCATTGTCGTTTCTGTTCCTGTTGGAGATCACCACCGTCGCTTGGGGCTATCGCATCACCGACGTGTCGATTGCGCCGGTCAGTCCGGGACCGTCCGACGAGGTGAGCGTGACAGTCTCCGGGTGGAAACCGGCTTCCAACTACAGTCTCGACCGCGCAGACGTCCGGATCGTCGGCAGCTTTGTCATGCTGGACATGTATTGGCATAGCGAAGGCCTTGGAGCACAGGTCGTCACGCCCTATGCCGAAACCCGATGCCTGGGCAAGCTGAATCCCGGAGCATACACTGTCAGCGTCAAGAGCTGGCTCAACGGACGGTTCGGCGAGACCAAATCGACGTCGTTTACTGTCTCGGCCGCTACTGGCGACGGTGGGGATGACCGCGACGTTCGTGGCTGGCTTTGCCGCCTTTGGTTCCACCAATGCTGGCCTTGGTGGTAACGCTGGCGCCATTGGGCTAGCGGTTGATCTCGCCAAGCCTGCAAAGCACCAGAAGCCTCTTCAGCCTATGCCTTGCCGGCTCAACGGCTTTTCAGGGCGATCCCGAAATCTGGTTGATAATGTGCATGCTGGCCTTGGAGCACTACAGGGCATGCCGTATTCCGGTCTGGCATCGCGTCAACAGGGCATTTTTGGTGGAATTCTGTTGACACTCAGCACTGGGGGTATGTAGCATTTTTCTGATTTTAGCGGAGGGTATTCTTCGCCCCCTCAGAAGCAATACCCCCTGATGAAATCGGCGCGTCACATTCCAGTGGCACAGAGGGAAGAAGGAGCAGCACGGTGAGCAGAGGCAAGGTAAAGTGGTTCGATGCCAAGAAGGGGTACGGCTTTATCACGCCGGACGATGGGAGTGAGGATCTGTTTGTGCACTTCTCAAACATTGAGGCCGAAGGGTTCAAATCGCTTCTTGAAGGACAGGAAGTGGAGTATGAAGTCGGTCAGGGAAAGAAGGGACCTCAGGCGACGAATGTGCGGCCCAGTTAGGACCGCGTCTGTGAACCGGTATAGGAAGGGGCAGGGGCCCTGCTGACAAAGCGGGGCCTCTTTGTTGCGCCGGCCAACCATAGATTTGGCGATGCCCTGTTCCGCTGTCCGGCGTTCAGATGCGGCATGAGCCAAAGAGACATCGTGAGCATTTGGAGAGATATCCCGATGAAGGTCAAGACGATTGCAGAGCTAGCGGTGCTCCTGGGTATCGCAGTGGGTGTGGGTGGGTGCTTGGCGATTGCAGTTGGGGCCGGTGCGGCTGGGACGGTGGCCTACTTGGCCGGAGACCTCAAGGCGGAAGAGCCGCACGACATCGACGCTGTCTATGCCGCTGCGGTCAAAGCGCTTCAAGAGCTCGAACTGGACGTTGCCGAGGACAGGACGACCAAGGATGCGCTCGCGGCAACCATCATGGCGCGTGATGCGCAGGACAAACAGATTGAGGTCAAACTTGCCTCCACGACGAGCGACACCACAGAAATCTCCATCCGCGTGGGAGTGTTCGGCAACGAGACCAAGTCACGACTGATCTACAAGCAGATTCAGAAGAATCTGGAGAACCGCTGACCGACCGCCTTGAGGAGGAACTGACCACGCTGCGGTTGTCTGTCGTGAAGTCCACCCCGTTGCGTTAGGCGGGACAGATGTCAGGCGGCTCGGTCCTCTTGGGCCGAGCCTCCGGTGTGACGGGCTACGGTTTGCCCATGTCTTTTCTGAGCTGCCGAACCTGCTTCATGACTTCGTTGATGCGCCATTCGAGGGACGAGAGAATCCAGAATTCGAAGTGCGCCACGCGCATCTGGGCATGAATGAGGTAGATGATCTTGATAGAGAGCGTGACCGTTGCCACTTCGATCATAATCAGTCGCCATTTCTCGCCGCCTACGATGGAAATGACAACCGAGACCGCAATGACGGCAATGAACAGCGCGTTGACGAACTTAGCCTGTGTCTTGGGGACACCACCGATCTTACCCACGATGGTGCGAACCCGTTCCTTTTCCTTCTCAAAATTCTCCAGTTCCTTTTTCAGGTCCTGGAGTTCCTCTTCGACCTTGATCTGCTCGTTCCGCTCCTGGTCATCCATCATGTGATCCCTCGCGATTCCATCGTGCCCACGGCTCCCGAACGGCCATGGCCGGGGTGGATATTATCCGCTCCCGTCTGATTCTTCAATGATCGGGCGCTCAGCTCTTCAAGTCTGGTGAGGCCTGCGCGGTTCGTCTTTGCGCGGCGACGTCGAGGGTTCGACGACAACGGGGGCACTGAACCGTGTCCGCCTTGAAGTTGGGCGGGATCTTGAGAGTCAGCCCGCAGGTGCAGGCCAGGAAGGCAAAGCCGTTGACCTTTCGCATGATGTCTCCAACCTGGTGGAGTTGGCTCTGGATTCTCTCCTCTTTTGTCGGCCGGGCCCTGGCTTCTCGGAGGCCCACGTCTTCCTTGTCCTTCAGCGCCGCGGCCGGGATGATGCTTCTGGAGTGTGTCACCTTCGCATAAGCCTCGGAGTAGTCCTTGTACGAGGCCCCGTGGGACATGCCGCGCAGGATGCGGATACGCTCAGAGATAGGGGGGTGGGTGCTGGTCAGGTCCGAGAGCTTCCTTGCCTTCTTCTTCTTGAAGGGATTGACGATGTACATGGGAGCCGTGGCGCTGTTGGCGGACGCCAACTGTGGGGCGGGGTCGCCGGCGATTTTCTCCAGGGCGCTGGCGAGTCCTTCCGGATAGCGAGTCAGCCGGGCGGCTCCTGCATCGGCGAGGTATTCCCGCCGGCGCGAGAGGGCGAAGTAGAGCAGATACGCCATGATAGGCGCCAGGATCGCGACCACAATGGCGAGAATGAGAAGCATGATCTGCGCCTGACCACCGCCTTGGTTGCTGCTCGAATAGCGGCGCTGTGATCCCATCATTGAGCCGTAGAACGTGCCCCGCAGGAAGACCTGCGACAGCAAGACGATCCCTCCCAGCATGATCCCGGCGAGCGTTACGTACAGGATGTCGCGATGGAGGATGTGGCTGATCTCGTGTGCGACGACTCCCTGGAGCTCATCGCGGTTGAGCCGGGCGAGCAGTCCCGCGGTGACGGCAACGGAAGCCGATTGTGGGCTTCGACCAGTGGCGAAAGCATTGGGAGCGGGGTCGTTGATGATGTAGACCTTGGGCATGGCGGGCAGGCCTGAGGCGATCTTCATCTCCTCGACGATGTTGAACAGTTGCGGATGGACGTCATGGGTGACCGGCTGGGCTCGGCTGGCGGCCAGCAAAATCTGGTCGCCGGATGAGAAGCTCACCAAGGCCAGGATGAGCCACACGCCCGTGGCGATGATGATGCCGAAGAACCCGCCCTGAGGGCCGAAGACGGCCAAGCCGATGACAAAACCCACCAGCAGCAGGACCGCGGCCATCATAATCATTAAGAGAATCGAATTGCGTTTGTTCGCTCTAATCAGTTCCCACATAGTCGCTCGTATCTTGGCGTATACCGGCTCACGGTCGATCGTCTGTCATGCGCAAGACTCTCACGCTCTCGCGTACACTCCCGGACAGACTCGGCCACGGGTGCGAGCAGCCTCTTCCGGCCCGGCCGGACCCAAGTTCCGCCGGAAGGAGAGCACATGCCTGTCTTACTGCGTGAAGCTGACTTTGGGGACTTCACGTTCAGCGGCGTTTTCGACCTCGAAGAACTCGCGCTTGGTGAAGCCGAACATCCCCGCCACGATGTTCGAGGGGAACATCTGGGTCTGATTGTTGAAGGACAACACCTGATCGTTGTAGTTCTGCCGAGCGAAAGCGATCTTGTTCTCGGTGCTGGTCAATTCTTCCTGCAACGCCAGGAAGTTCTGGTTGGCCTTCAAATCGGGGTAGTTCTCCACCACGAGCATGAACTTGCTTAGGGCGTCGGCGAGGTGTCCTTCGGCCTTGGCGGCCTCGGCGACGGTCTTCGCGCCCATTGCCTGGCTACGGGCCTGAGTAATGGCCTCGAATGTGCCGCGTTCATGCTTCATGTACCCCTTGGCGGTCTCGACGAGGTTCGGGATCAGGTCATGGCGGCGTTTCAACTGCACGTCGATCTGAGACCAGGCGTTGTCCACCTGGTTCCGCAGGCGGACCAACCCGTTGTACATGCCGATCACGATCAGGACCAGCAATACGGCGATGCCAAGGAAAACGGCCAATACGATCAGTGCTCCGCCCATGCTCTCTCCTTCTCTTCCAAAGACTGTGAGTGGTTTGTCACGATCTCTTCTTCATGATGAGAGCCAACACAATGGCAACGACACCTACCCCAATGAGGATCAAGGTCCAAGTGTTCATGACGTACCCCTTTCACAAAACAGGCCTGATATGTGACGTGTCGCACATGGCACACTCCATTGCGAGCATTGGCTTCTATATGTGTCAGCCAGTCCTGGACAACGGGAGCAGACAACGTTCCTGTCCTACGGGCGATTCGGCCGCTCGTGGCCAAACATGTCCGCCAGCAACTTCTGGATGCGGCTCTCCTTGTCGAGTTGGGCCCTGTCGAGAACATCGTGCAGTTCACCGCGGTCGAACCAGAGGCCGTCGCCGCGGCGACATTTGTCGATAAGCAGTACAGGGGCAGCGTGACCCACAACGATCTTGGCCATTTTCTTGTCGCAAATCGGACATTTTCTGGGTTTTTCGCTTGAGGAAGGATCTTCGTGGAAGGAATGGAGCAGTTCTCTCGCCTTACGAGGCTCATCCATGAGCAACTCCAGTTCGCCGGCATCAAGCCAGATACCGCCGCATCCGACGCAATGGTCGATCTCAACGTCGGCCAGTTCCAGAGTAATCATTGCATTGCCGCATGCGGGACAATCCATTCATGGCCTCCACGGTCACACAAGACCCCTCCGCATCCAGGTCGCCGTATCACCCGACCGGGTACAAGACCGTCCGTGTCCGGCGAGCCGGTATGCCCATTCTATCCATATCGACGTGCGAACCGCCACAATATTCAATCTTATCAAAGGCAAGAGCGACAAGCGCCGCCACAGCCGTTGCCTCCATACACGCCTGAATCGGCCTATGTTGGCGATATGGTACTTGCGGGCCATTCCGGGGTCAAGCAGTTGCGCGTCAGGTTCTGTCAATTGGGCCTGATGTGGCGGAAAGTGGTTAGACGCTTCGCTCGGCGTCGAAATCCACGTAACTTGACATTTTTCTGTCAACATCCAGAACCGCGGTTTCGCCATTCAACTGTAAGTGACCCTCGTAAGCAGGGCGGCCTGTGGGTTCGGCGAAGGCGCAGGGGGCGGGCGGAGCTGCGTCTTCGCTATTCCGTTGCCCGCGGTCGGCCTCTGTAGACAACTCCGGTGTTTCGCGAGGCAGTGCCAAGATCGCATGGCACGGCACCTTGATCGTCAAGCGACCGATGAAGCAGGCCAAGGCGCGCTCGGTCGGCGCCTGTGGGGGGCAATTAGTGCGGGCACTGGCGGGATATTTGCCCTTGACGGGTCGGTTTCGCGGGCCGTAAGATAACGCTCGTTTGTAGCAGTCGGCACGGGTTCCGGCCGCGATTTTGAGGGCGTAGGCGATGATTGTTGATTGCCATACACACGTGCAAGCCTCGGACAAGGTGGCGGCCTCGGAGCATCTGGCGGCGGCCGAGACGGTGGACGCGTGTATTGTCTTAGCCTCCCCCGACAAGTCGCGGGACCAGGTCAACAGGATTCTGTCTGACTATGTGGCCCAGTACAGCGATAGAATGCTCGGCTTCGGCGTCATAGACCCCACCGAGGATCCGATCAGCGATAAGAACCTGACGGCACTGACGCAGAAACTGGGTCTCAGGGGCGTCGTGCTGTACTGCTCCATGTGTGGGTTCCATCCGGCCCACAGCCGGGCTATGCGTTTCTATGAGGCGGTCCAGGAAATCGGACTTCCCGTTTTCTTTCACAACGGCGGCCACACGCCCCGTGCCGGCGCCGTACTGGAGTATGCCCAACCTTACCTGCTGGACGAGGTTGCCAGGAGCTTTCCCGAGTTGAGGATCATCGTTGGGAGTATGGGGGTGCCGTTTGTCGAGCAGGCACTGTCGTTGGTTGCCAAGCACGAGCACGTCTTCGCCGATTTGACCATCCAGCCCAGCAAGGTCTGGCAGACGTATAACACCGTCGTAGCGGCCCATGAGCGAGGTGTCGTGGACAAGCTGTTGTTCGGCAGTGGTTTTCCGCTCAGCACCGCAGGCGAGTGCATTGAGACGCTGCTTGGCTTCAATATGCTTCTGGCGGACACGAAATTGCCCACAGTACCAAGGGCCAGCATCCGCAGTGTGATTGAGAGGGATTCGCTGGAACTGCTGGGTATCGAACACGGACAGATCGGGCGTCCCGAACACAAGACGCAGATCGCCGTTCAGCAAAAACAGGGTAAGTAGATGCCTATGGCCGAGCTCCGGCAAGACCCATGGAAGACTTGGGACTCGCGTGGCGCATTCACGCGGGCTATGGCAGGAACGGCTGTTCGAGCGTGAGGCGTCATGGCAGAAAGAGGTCAGTGGGGTACAAACCTGGGGTTCTTGTTTGCAGCGATCGGCTCAGCCGTTGGCTTGGGAAACATCTGGCGGTTCCCCTATGTGGCCTATGAAAACGGCGGGGGGGCCTTTCTCATTCCATACGTGGTGGCCTTGTTCACTGCAGGTATCCCCATTCTCATGCTGGAGTTTGCCCTTGGCCACCACAAGGAGGCGTCGGCCCCCAAGGCGTTCCGCCATATTGACGTCAAATGGGAGTGGCTTGGGTGGTGGGCGGTCCTCTTCGTTATGTTCGGTATCTCGCTGTACTACATCGTTATCATCGGTTGGTGCGTCAACTACATGCTGCTCTCATTGAGCCTTGGGTGGGGCGACGACCCCAACGCATTCTTCTTCACCGAGTTCCTGAAGGTGCCCTTCAACGAGTCGTTACAGGTGCCGGCCGTCGGGGAGGTCTGGAGCCTGGGAGGTCTGCGTTGGCCGGTCGCAGCGGCCGTGGCGGTCGTCTGGCTGATTAATTGGGTGATCACGTACGGCGGGATCCAGAAGGGCATCGAGCGAGCGGTGAAGGTCATGATGCCGTTG
>CAZGRF010000037.1:0-15355 GCA_964527825.1 uncultured Pirellulales bacterium | reverse complement strand
TGCCCCGGGGCGGTGCCGCTGGCCTCATCGAGGCTGGCAAAAGTCACAAGCCCGCCAAGTTTCTTGGCCAGAAGGCGACCGATCACCCCGGCCTGTCCCATGCACAGCATGATGCAGTCGCCCTCAGCCTCGTGTAGCAGATCAAGGCCCGCGAAGCAGTCATTGATGTGACGGGCCGTGTAGACCAGCTTGGGGATGGCCCGTGGCCAAGTCGCACGGATATCGCGGTACAGACGTCGGATGTCGTTGAACGGCCCGGCAAAGTCGTGAGCCGACAGGATCAGCCTGCATGTGGATGCCTCCGCCAGAGCAGCCCGCACCTTCTCCCCCACGTGCGGCTTCAGGGAGGTGGCGAATTCAAGGTCGATGAACTGCGCCCCGGCCTTCACAGCCGCCAGCAAGACTTCAAGCCGCAGCGATTCGGGGTAGCCGATCGCGCCGCCCTCATGCTTGTCGCGGCAGGTGACAATCACGGGAACTGACGGCCCCGCCGCCCGGACCTCGGCCAACAGCTTCTTGACCATTTCCGCCGTGAGGTTCTCCAGGTAGTCCGTCCGCAGCTCGAGCATCTCGGCGCCGCCGGCAATCGCCCGGACGGCCTGCTCTCCGGCCTGGGCCGGATTCCGACCCGATATGGGAACCGTCAAATACGTCATAGTAGGCCCAACATATAGCAGGCCCATCTCTGGAAGCAAAGGCCAAACGCCTTCAAGACGCGATTTGTAGTTGCATTCGGGCAGCGGAAATGCTATGCTTCTGGTTTTCCAATGTGCCGGGATGAGGGGAGAGTTAAGCCTGAGCATGAGTTCTGACAGATTCGCATGATGCACGAACTTGAAATCAGAGTACCCAGTGCGGCCGAACGGAGCTACAAGATAGCGATTGGCACAGGCCTGCTGCCGTCCCTCTGGCCGCAGATCAAGGCCGCGTTCGACAAACACGGAGCCTTCGTCGTGACCGACGAGAAGGTGGTCGCGGCCGGCCACTTTGACGCCCTGCTGGCGGGCAGACCGGTCCCCCACTTCGTCATAGCGCCTGCCGGTGAGGTCTCGAAGAACATCACGACCGCCGTGGCGATCGTCGAGGAGATGGAAAAGGCCTATCTGGGCCGGGATACGGTCGTGGTCGCCTTGGGCGGCGGTACAGTCGGCGACATCGCAGGCTTCGCGGCGGCGATCTTCAAACGGGGCGTCCCCGTCGTGCAAATTCCCACCACGACCCTGGCCCAGGCCGATTCCGCCGTCGGCGGCAAGACGGGCGTGGACTCCAGCGTCAGCAAGAACGCCTTCGGTGCCTTTTGGCATCCCGCGGCGGTCTACATCGACGTCGCCACGCTTGAGACGCTCGACGAGCGGCAGTACCGGGCGGGCCTGGTCGAGTCAGTCAAGCACGCCCTGATTGCCGACAGCGACTACTTTGACTTCCTGGAAGACAATCTCGACGCTATCCTGGCTCGCGATCCCGACGTCCTGGCGGCCGTAGCCCGGTATAACTGCACGATCAAGGGCCGGGTCGTCGAGGCCGATCCACACGAGCGAAACCAACGCCGGATGCTCAACTACGGCCACACCATCGGACATGCCGTCGAGTCCGCCAGCAACTACGACTTACTCCACGGCGAAGCGGTAGCCATTGGAATCGTCGCCGCCGGCCTGATCGAGGCTGAGATGGGGCTTTCCCAGCCGGATCGCCTCGACCGCATCCGGGCGATTCTCGAAAAGCTCGGCGTTCCAGCAAAGCTGCCCCCCGGCGTGGAGGAAAACAAATTGATCGACATCCTGAAACACGACAAGAAAGCAGTTGATAGGTGGCCGAAATTCGTGTTAATTGCGCGGCTCGGCCAGGTCCACCACCCGGACGGTCAGTACGCGGTAGACGTGAGCCGTGAGGTTGTGCAGAGAGTGCTGAAGAAGATCAAGTGACGCAAGTCAAGGGGAAACCATGTACAGAGAACAGATCAAAGTATTGGACTGCACCATCCGAGACGGTGGCCTGATCAACAACCACTACTTCACCGACGAGTTCGTTCGAGAAGCTTACAAAGCGCTTTCCAAGAGCGGCATCGACTATATGGAGTTCGGTTATCGCAATAGCAAGGAGCTCTTTCCCACGAAGGATTTCGGCGCTTGGAAATACTGCGACGACGAGAAGATCCGCGAGGTCATCGACGGCATCGAATCCAATCTGAAGATCAGCATCATGGTCGACGCGCACCGCGTCAAGGAGCAGACGTTCGCTCCCGCGGATGAGAGCCCCGTCGATCTGATCCGGGTCGCCACCTACGTCAAGGATATCGACAAAGCCATCGATCTAGCCAACAGGGTTAAGGACCTCGGGTACGAGGTCAGCGTCAATATCATGGCCGTGTCGAAGGAGAACGAGTTTGCCCTGATCGAGGCGCTTGAGCAGTTGGCCAAGACCAACGTGGACGTAGTGGTAGTGGTCGACAGCTACGGCGCCCTTTACTGCGAGCAGATCGAATACCTTGTCAAGCTCTATCGGGAACACCTGCCCGGCAAGGAGATCGGCGTCCACGCGCACAACAACCAGCAACTCGCCTTCTCTAACACCATCGAAGGCATCATCCACAATGCCAACTACGTTGACGGCTCGCTGTCCGGGATCGGTCGCGGTCCGGGCAACTGCTGCCTCGAACTGCTTGTCGGTTTCCTGAAGAATCCGAAGTTCAACCTGACCCCGATCCTCAAGTTCATCCAGGACTACATGCTGCCGCTGCGGCAGGAGATCGAGTGGGGCTACATCCTTCCCTACATGCTGACCGGCATGATGAACGAGCACCCGCGTGCCGCCATTGCTTATCGCGCCAGCCCCGACAAGGACAAATACGCCGAGTTCTACGAACGCCTCCTCGAGGGCCTGGAATAGGGTGCCCGTGTGTCGGCGGCCCAGGCAGAAGCGATATGCCGGATCGTGTCATTCTTAGGCTTGGGATTGCTGAGGATCGCGACCTCGTGCCCACATCGCCGGGTGGGTGAGCACGCTTGAACACCCCCGACCATCTTGGGGATTCACAGGGCGTACGAGCGCATTGATGAGGTCGGCTCCCAGCCGTGACATCAAGGCCTCGCGCTCGCATCGCTGCGCGTTTTGAAGCCGCCTTGTGTCACGATCCTGGGCCTCCTCGCAGTGGCCAAATCCTGACCGTGAAACGGCCGGGCCCGCCCTGCTCGATCCGGTGACAACCAGAACAACAGCCTTCACGTCTGCGATGATCTCCATTGCCTTTTTGGGTGGATTCCGAGTCACTGTCGCAGGGACTCCGGCTATTGACAAAGCAGGTTTACACCTTTGGCCTTTACATCAGATGCTTGCGTCAATAGTATATCGCGTCGATGTCATTTGCCGCCTTGGTCTTGACGATGGGGTACGCATGAAATTGCTTTATGGGTCCGCACTGGTTCGTGAAAAGCCGTCTCCATCGCACGACGGGCAGGTTCTTTACCGCAGCAGACATCTGCGTGTGTCGTCCAAGGAACCTGCCGTCGAGCTTGATGTGGACGAACAAGGCAGGCTTTTCATCTGGGGCAGGATCTATGCCGTTCATCGGCCTGAAGGAACGTACTGTCCGGTTGACGGTGACCGTCACAAGACCTCCGTACTCGGCGAGGTCTTTTCCGAACGAAACCTGGATACCGTGATTCCAAGACTGGAGGGGGATTTCGTCGGCTGCCTGGTAAGGCATGATAACGAAGTGGTTGTCTTCTCCGACCGGTACAATCGCCGAGAGGTGTTCTATAGCGTAACCGGCAAGGGTGTTAAGGCCTCCACGGATCTTGAGCTGCTGACGACAGAGGCAGGACGTCCCTACGATCAAGGGGCTTTGGCAAACATGTTGTGCATATTTGGGGGATACGCGCCGAAAAAGCATACGATGTATCAGCGTATACGGAGGCTGGGGGTGGGAGAACGCCTCATCATACGCCCGGAGGGTCATCGTGTGGAACGGCTGCCGTTCCGGCCTGCCAAGATTGGCGACTACGGGGCGGAGGAACTGGCCGAATATGCCACGTTGTTGGAGGATGCCGTGCGCGTCCGGGCGTCCCGCTCGATGAATTGGATTTACATGACTGGCGGCTGGGACTCCACGGCCATCGCGGCCCTGCTGGTCAGGCATTTGGGCCCCGAGCGCGTCAGGGCAGTGACAGGTCGGATCGCCTTGTCCGACAGCTCAAGAGACACGAACGTGTTCGAGGCCGACCGCGCGCGACAAATGGCTCTGCACTTTGGCATTGACGGGCAAGAGGTACCCTGGGACCTCACGACCGATCATGCCGTAGCGTGCTGGAGGGACATGGCACGCTTCTTCAGGAAGACACATGTTTACGCCAAGAACTCTGTAGACTATTTCTTCATGTCGGATTACCTCCGTCAAAGAGCCTCTCCTGGGGACGCGGTCTTTTCCGGCGAAATCTCCGACGGGGCCCACAACTTCGGCTTCGCATGCTCCAGGACGATTCAGGAGCATCCTGATCTCGAGTTTCGAGTCTATGCGGACAAGATGGCGGCTTACCTTTACGGCCCCACCTTCTTGGGGAGTGTCATTGAGGGCACTTATGCCCGTGACGCGGTGTACCGAATGCTACGTTCGCGCGCGGCCGGACATCTCTTCGAAGACGATCTCTGTGTTCTCAATGAGCGCGAGCGCAAGGCGAAGTTCATTGCCTCTTGTTTCATTCGCAGTCGTCGCCTGCCCTTCTACTCCAACCGCAATCACAGGTTTCTGACGGAAGAGGGGGCGAACCTGTATGAGGCGGAGATGTTTGACGCTTATCTCAATGAGTGCTTGGAGAACCTCGAGCCGGACAACGTGTACAGTTGGATCATGCATCTCTACAACAGTTTTCATTGGCAGGGATCGACCATCAGGTCCATTCCCGAGACCGCGCGTTACAACAACCTCGGCACGTGCCTGCCGTACTGGGATACCCGCCTGCAGCATTTTTTGAGCCGGATGCCGGAAAGCTGGGGCAGAGGCCTGGATCTCAGGCCGATAAAGTACCCCCTCAAGTGGATGCTTCAAAACAGAGCGGACCTCGATTACCCGCTGCACTTGCAGGCTGGCTCGCGGTCCTTCCGCGATGATGCGGACCCTCGCTTTTCCCTGCACGCTGAATTCGTGTATCGGTCCGCCATCTCACCCCATTTCAAGAAGACACTCAAGGATTATCCTTTCGAGGAGATATTGGACCCTCACTATTTTGACCTGGGCTATTGCAGGAAACTGGCGGATGACTACGTCGCCGGCGTTGAGGTAAACGGCTCCATTCTCGCCGACCTTCGCAATCTGATGCTTCTCTGTTGGGTGGGCTGGTACTGATACGGGTGATTGCTGCCGCGCGACTGCGTCACTTGGGTAGGCCGGGGCGCAGCAACAGGCGTTTGGCAATCTGAACGTTTTGTCCGGCGGATTCCGCCAGAGCCATCAGAACGCTGTATGCCCGCTCACAGCGTTCGCCGGCCTCGTGGGGACGGGACAGCACCCCCATGATTGCGTCCCACAGCTCCTCAGGATCGGTTCTGACAATGCCGTCAGCCGCAACGAACTGTTCGGCCACACCCTCCCAGTTGGCGGCGCCGTGGCCGCACAACGTCGGCACCTTCATAGCAACGGGTTCGAAGAAATTGTGTCCGCCCCGCTTGTAGAACGACCCTCCCACGATGGCGACTTGAGCGATAGCATAGATATCGGCCAGATATCCGGTCTTGTCAATCATCACTACGCGTTCGCGCCGGTGGGCCGGCTCATCCGACGGCGCTGATGCGAGTAACGAGGACAGGGTCGTGTAGTTCAGGCCCGCCTGACGCAATGGCTGGGCGACGGCCTCCATGACTCTCGGTTTCCGCGTATACCGAGGAGCCACCACTGCCCCGGCATCGGGAAAACGTTCGAACAGCCGGGCGATCACTCCCGCGACCAATGAGGCTTCATCAGCGGAGACGTTTCCGGCGACAAGGATTGGGTCGTGCTGTGTCATTCCGAATAGTCTCAGATACTCCCGTCTGATCTGATCACGTTGACTCGATCTTTCGACAGCCTCAACTGCCTTGCTCGGCCCCGTTAACAGCAATCGGTCCTTGGGCACAAAACGGGCGGCCGCATCGTATTCCTTGCTGGTGGCAACACAGACAGCCTCACAGCGCTCGGTGATCATGGAGTAAAGCAGGCGTCTGGTCCAGCCGAACACGCCTTTGGGCAGCGGCTTGAAACGCCCATCTACCACCAGCAGAGGGGCTCCCATTCTCTTGGCGGTGATAATCACGCGAGGCCATATATCTTGCTCCGCAATGACGCAGAGTCTGACCCTGGCAGAGTCCAGACTGTGTTGAAGCGGACCAACACCCGCAGCCAGGAGCGGACACGTCACGATCTGCGCCAGGAGCGAGCCGAGACTGCGCCGAATCTCACGCAGAGCATCCGGGGACGTGTAGCTGATCAGCACCTTTTGGCAGAGACAGTCATCCAGACACCCGTGAACGATCGGCAGCAAACACTTAATTTCGCCAATCGAGGCGCCGTGGCACCAGAGGACGTCGTGGTGCGAAAGCGCTTCTCGACCTGAAGCGCGAAACCGCCTGAGATCCTGACGAACGTCTCGATAGCCGGAGTGGCCGGCTCGCAGCGTCAGAAGCCATCGCGCCGGCAATGTCGCCATGGAATCCCAATAGAATGAATATCGATCCATGCTGTATCACATCCTATGGGAGCAGATGCTCTCTGTGGTTTTCGAGAAAGCCGTGGGAAATACCGCCAGTCCGTCTTCACGACTTGCCCGCAGACCGACAGGAGATTCAACTTCGACCACAACGGTACTGTACTACCGGCGGCGAAGCGCAGCAAGCAGGAAACCCGGTGGGACCAGGACTCGTTCGCTCAATAGCCGCCGCATCAGCGGAACATGTACGGGAGTACCGCTCCCGAAATGAAGTCACCTGAGTCCGAGCAGAGGAAGGCCACCCCTTCCGCTATGTCCTGCGGCGATGTCGTGGCACGTTTCTGCCATGAGGGCCCGTGCGCGCACTGCTCGATTGCAGCGTCAAGGGTATCCAGCGCCGGCACGGGTCCGGGCCCGACCGCGTTGACGGTGACGCCGTTCTGCCAAGCGGCATCGCGAGCCAGCAGCGACGCGTGAACACGTGCCGCCTTGGCCACGTTGTAGGCGTAGGCCGGTGAGTTGTACGGCGGCGTGAGAGCGATGGTGATTATACGACCCCACTTCCGCTCGTACATGCCGGGTAGCACAAGCGGCAGGAGACGGTAGATGGGGGCCAATTCCCGCTGGGCATCGTCAAGAGCCGCGGCCGAGTCGAGCTTGTCGAGCGATTCGGGATGCCATCCGGCGCCGGGGCCGATGATGCAGATATCGACCTGCCCGAATCCCCTAATAGCGGCATCGACCAGCGTCTGGCACTGATCCTGCTGGGTAACATCCGCCTGGCACGCTATGGCCGTGCCGCCCTGGCCCTCGATGTGCCGGACGATTCCCGCGGCACTGGCCTGGCTTGTAAGATAATTCACGACAACCTTGGCGCCCTCCCGCGCCAGAGTCAGCGCGATACTCCGGCCCATGCCGCTGCCGGCCGCTCCCGTCACGATGGCCGTTCGGCCGCGTAGTGATTGGGTCATCGTCTGTCCCTTCGTGAGAATGTACTTCCCGCATCTACTTCCAGTCGCTTACCCATGCTGACGACATCATCGACCTTGAATCCTATGGCCTTGTAGAACGCGATGACGTCGGTGTTTGAGGACCGTATCTGCAGATTGATCTTCGGACAGCCGGCCGCTCTCAGCGACCTTTCTGCCTCGTCCGTCATCTGCCGCCCAAGACCCCGCCGCCGGTGCTCGGGCGAGACGGCCAAGTAATTGATCCAGCCGCGATGGCCCTCATAGCCGGCCATGCAGCTTGCGATGATCTCGCCGTCCAGCTCGCCCACGAGGAACCATTCAGGATTGACCTTCAGCTTGCGAGCAATGTCCTTGGCCGGATCGTTCTGGGGGGCCACGAGGCCACACTCCCGCCACAGCCGGATGACCGCTTCTTCATCTTCAGGTTGGTAGCTGCGGATATTCATTTGGCTCCGTGACAGCAAGTGTAGGATGGCCAGGTTCTGCCCATACGGTTCGATCAACTGCCCTTCCCGCCTCACACGTCACAAACGCGAATTGGATGCAGCCTACGTCAGCAATGCGTCGCTCGGCCTGCGAGGGCCGCGCGCTACCTTCCGACACACAAAGGCTCCCGCAACGAGGAACCCGAAAAACAGAGGGTAGAACACATAGTCCTCGGGCAAGGTTCCAGCAGTGCTCTCCTTCGCCCACGAGGCATAGTAGTCATTCCCCACTCTCATCCGTGCCGCCAGGACGTAGGTGTTCTCCGTCTTCGGCGGTCCGAAAATATAGACAGCATCCTGGAACTGGGAACTGGTAGGGTCAAGTATACAGATGCTCTGGACTCCGTAAGAGCGTTTCGGCTGTGAAGCAGCCCAAGCCTTGTACTCGTCATTGCTTGGCAAGCGCCCGTGAGCCTCGGCGAAGCCATCAACCCAAGAGGCCGCAGAAGCGAACGATGCGGGGAGGCGACGGTTACGGGATATTTCCTCAGGGAGCATCGCTATCCCGGCGGCAGCCAGCACGACAAAGATCGCCGCGCACGTCCGGGCAGTAGCTCTCAGTGTTCGTTCGAAGATAGTCATCAGGCCACCCGCACATTCTCCCGTTGTCAGTCTGTTCTGTCAGGTCTCTGGCTCAGTAAGAAGGCTGGAGCGCATTCCAAGCAGTTCCGGAACTCGGCATGTCACGGACCGGATTCAAATCCTCCGGTTTCATCCGCAACTCGTCTCCATTTCCGCCGCCGGCCTCCCGCCAAGCCCCGGTCTCAACGTCACGAGTATAACCCCGGACAACGGGCTCGTCAACGCTTTCGCGAACGAAAACGCCACACGCGGCGAGAACGGAGCACATGCAGGAATCGCCGTCCGGCGAGGGGGTTTGGAATACTCGGATTTGGGACCTTTGAATCCGCTCGACTTCGCTCAGGACAAGTTCTGTTTCGGATCTCGTGCTTCGGATTTCGAATTTGCGCATCGAATCGGCGGAACCGCCTCGACCGCTCCGGGCCGTCGCTGAGGTGCTTTTTTCTTGCCTTGCGCGCAGAGGCAAGTACAGTAAGGCGCAGGCCGGGTGCGGACCGGCGGCGTGATACAGGATGGGGTCGCGGCTGTGATGTGCGTCATGGTTGCGTGCGGCGGCCGGCAGCGGGACAATACGAAGGCCGCAACCGGCAGCCGAAACGAGCCGCGCAGCCGAGAGCCGAAGGACCATGTTTTTGACGGAGACAGAGCCATGATCGGCAAGAAGATACGACTGGAAAGGATCATCGACCGCAATTCGCAGAAGACGGTCATCGTCCCGATGGACCACGGCGTCACGGTCGGGCCCATCGAGGGGCTGGAGGACATGCGCAAGACTATCGGCCACGTCGTGCGCGGCGGGGCCAACGCCATCCTCATGCACAAAGGCATCGTCCGGGCCGGGCACCGCGGCAGCGGCAAGGACGTCGGCCTGATCGTGCACCTCTCGGCCGGCACCATGCTAAGCCCCGACCCCAACGCCAAGGAACTGGTCTGCGAGGTGGAGGAGGCCCTCAAGCTCGGGGCCGACGCGATCTCGATCCACGTCAACATCGGGGCCGAGACCGAAGGCCAGATGCTGCGGCAGTTCGGGCGGGTCGGCGAGCGCTGCATGTTCTGGCAGATGCCGCTGGTGGCGATGGTCTACACCCGCGGGCCGAAGATCAAGAACGAATACGAGCCGAAGAACATCAAGTTGGCCGCCCGCGTCGGGGCCGAGCTCGGGGCCGACATCGTCAAGGTGGTCTACACCGGCAGCCCCGAGAGCTTCACTGAGGTCGTGGCGGGCTGTCCGATCCCCGTGGTGATCGCGGGCGGGCCCAAGATGGGCAGCGACGAGGAGATCTTCCGCATGGTCGAGGGCGCGCTGAAGGCGGGCGCCGCGGGCATCTCCATCGGCCGCAACGCCTGGCAGCACAAAACGCCGGAAAAGATGGTCCGCGCCCTGAGCAAAATGGTCCACGAAGACGCCACCGTCGAAGAGGCAATGAAGGTCCTGGAAACCTGACCGGGCTGCACCGATTCAAACGTGGGGGATGAATGCTGGGCACAGCCCATCCCACGGCTGTGGTGACATGAGGAAGGTATTGTTGGTCATTGTGTTGGCGGTGCTGGGGTGTGCACCGCAGGGGTACCGGCGGGATGGGGGCGGATATACGCTGTATCGAAGTAGGATGATGATGCCGGAGACGGCGGGCTCGCGTCCTCGGCTTTCTCCCGGACCGCTCGACCGGCCACTGAACCGGGACGACCCCGTGCCGGATGAATCAGCCAGTCTGTTCGACGCCTATTCGACCTTGCGGCCGTGATTTCCGCTTGGGCCGGAGCGATTTCTTAATAACGGCCCCCGCCCCGTGCGTCTTCGAAAACGGACGTCTTGAATCCTCCGGCGGACCGTTGGGTCCGTTGGCGGGCTACTACAAGCAGGGTCATGTGAATGGAAGGGAAGCTACTATGAGAGTTCACAGGGTGATCGTTCACATCGTCATCGTTTCCGCAGTCTCTGCCTTACTGTGGGGTTGCGCAAAGCAGGACGACGCGACCCCAGACGAACCCGGCGTCGACTCGGTACAGAGCACTTCGTCGGCAGCGAATGGCGGCCAGGTCACAAGGCCAGGGCAGACGGCTCCTGAATCTACTCTGCCAGCCGGGGCAGCGGCCGATACGAGCGGCTTGCAGAAGCAGATCGACGAGGTTCGCGCGGCATTTGTGTCGCTACAGCAGGTCTGCAAGGCCGGCGACATCGATGGGTACGTTGCCTTCTGGGATGACGAGACGAAGAAGGAGATCGATGGCAGGGACATGGATGTCGCTCAGAGACGCCAGCAGCGGCGCGAATCACTGCTGAAGAGGCCGGAGACTCTGCCGGGAATCGCCAACGCGAAGATCGAGTCCATCGCCGTGGATACCACCCAGGCGGAAAGGACGGAGAAGGTCTTGGGGGTCGAGGTCGAAGGGACCATGATGGTGGTTTTCACCGACGGGCCCGCCCTTCTGTTCCACGAGACCGCCGACGGATGGAAATTGTTCACCCTATCAACACCCGAATACTTCCGCGAGCAATAGCGTGGGACGCGTGTGTTGTACAATCACGCTCTCACTGGTATCCTACAACAAGTGGGTATCTAATGAAAGCATTTCATGCAGAGATACGACGCTGGTGGTAAGCATGAAGGCAGCGGACATCAATCGCGGAAGGCGATCTGAAAGGCAGTTCTATGCGAGAGATCAAGGAATCGTATCGACGGATCGGTGACGACGCAGACCGCTTCGACATCGAGTTCTGGCAGTCGCAAGGCGATCAGGCCATCTTCGGCGCAGCGTTGGAGATGATAATGGACTATCTTCTCATCAGGTACGGACATGCTGACAAGCCCAGACTTCAAAGAACTGTTGAGTCTTTTGGAAAAGCATAAGGTCCGCTACCTCGTCGTCGGCGGCTACGCGGTGATGAAGTACACGGAGCCGCGTTTCACGAAGGACCTGGATCTGTGGATCGCCACCGATGAGCAGAACGCCGAAGCGGTTTTCGCGGCCCTGAAAGAGTTTGGCGCGCCGCTCAAGGACCTGGCTCCCCGCGATTTCACGCGAGAGGGCTATTTCTACCAGATGGGCAATCCTCCGTTCCGGCTCGACGTCATGATGTCCCTCCCTGGGGTGACTTTTGAAGCAGCGTGGGTGAATCGCGAGTTATCACACGTGGAGGGATTAACCATTCCCTTCATATCGAAAGCCGATCTGATAACGGCCAAGGAAGCCAGCGGCAGGGACCAGGACCGGATCGATGCCAAGACGCTCAGACAGGCGGGCGATTGAGTCCGATGGAGACTCGCCCCTGCCGCTGATCTGCGATTGCGACGCCTTTTTCATCAGATTGGCTTGAGCTTTCAAGGCAAAACAGCAGACGATCGTGTCGTTATCACGGGCAGGCGATGTTGAGGCTCTTGGCGGCGGCGGTCTCATCGGGGCGGTTGACCGGGGTCGTCATCGGGGCGGCCTTCAACTTCTCCGGGGCCTTCTCGGCCAGTTCGGCTATCTCGATCATCGCGGTGATGAACGCGTCGAGGGTTTCCTTGCTTTCGGTTTCCGTCGGCTCGATCATCATCGCTTCTTTGACAATCGTCGGGAAGTAGACGGTCGGCGGATGGAAGCCGCGGTCGATCAGGGTCTTGGCAATGTCGATGGCGTGGATGCCGTTGGCGGCCATCTTCTCGGTCGTGCTGAAGACGCACTCGTGCTTGCAGATGCTGTCGACAGCGGGGACGTAGTGGCCCTTGAGCTTGCAGCGGACGTAGTTGGCGTTGAGCACGGCGTTCTCAGCCACACGGGCGAGGCCCTCCTTGCCGAGCATGAGGATATAGACATACGCCCGCAGGACGATGCCGAAATTGCCGTAGAACGGCGCGACGTAGCCGATGGATTTGGGCCGGTCGTATTCGAGGGCGTAGGTCCCGTCGCCGCGTTTGACGACGATCGAGACCGGCAGGAACGGCACGAGTTTGTCCTTGACCCCGACCGGTCCGGCCCCGGGGCCGCCGCCGCCGTGCGGGGTGGCGAAGGTCTTGTGCAGGTTCACGTGCACGATATCGAAGCCGAAGTCGCCCGGTCGGGCCTTGCCCACGATGGCGTTGAGGTTGGCCCCGTCGTAGTAGGCCAGGCCGTCAACGCTGTGAATCAGGTCACAAATGTCCTTGATGTGCGGATTGAAGAGTCCCAGCGTGTTGGGACAGGTCAGCATCACGCCTGCGATTTCGTCGTTCAGTTCCTTCTTCAGGGCCTTCGTGTCCATCACACCGTTCGCATCGCTCGGCACTGAGACGACGCGGTAGCCCGCAATCGCGGCGCTGGCGGGATTGGTGCCGTGGGCGCTGTCGGGGGCAAGCACGATGCTCTTCTTGTTGTCTTTGTCACGGTGGTAGGCGGCCATGATCATCATGCCGGTCAGTTCGCCGTGGGCGCCGGCCATCGGCTGCATCGTGAAACCCGCCATGCCCGTGATCTCGCGCAGGAGCAGGTCCATATCATACAGAATAGCCAGCGCACCCTGCGTGAGCATGCCGCCCATCCGCAACTGCGGCAGCAGCGGGTGCAAGTGCGCAAAGCCGGGATACGTTGCAATGCGCTCGGCCACCTTCGGGTTGTACTTCATCGTGCACGACCCGAGCGGGTAGAAGTTCGTATCGACGCCGAAGTTCCGCCGGGACAGCTCGGTGAAATGCCGCATGACGTCCAGCTCGCTCAGCTCGGGCAGGTCCGCGCAACGATCGCGCAGCAGGCTGTCCTGAATGTTGATGCTGTCCGGCACGTCACTCGGTCCGGGCCAGACGCCCTTGCGGCCGTCTACGCTCTTTTCGAACAGGAGCTTCATAGCACACCCAAAAGGCAAATCGAGATGCCGAGAAGATCGTCGCCGGAGGCGATTCCGCAATTTTGACCTTCTACATTGAGTTTTCGATATTACAGCACGCTTTCCAGGGCCTCGGCCAGCATGCCGATCTGCTGTTTCGTGCGTTTCTCGGTCACGCAGATGAGCATGGAGTTCTCCATCCCCTCGTAGTAACGGCTC
The DNA here is from genome assembly GCA_964527825.1 of uncultured Pirellulales bacterium. Classification (GTDB taxonomy): domain Bacteria; phylum Planctomycetota; class Phycisphaerae; order Sedimentisphaerales; family Anaerobacaceae; genus JAFGLV01. The sequence continues at coordinate 1,641 of CAZGRF010000037.1, read as the reverse complement.
AGGGGGAAACCGGCCGCGAAACCCTTTTCGATCAGTCTGGCGATGACGTCGGCTGCCTCGCAAGGCAGGTCCAGAACAAACTCATTGAAGAACCATTTGGCCTTGAAGTGCGGCTCGACACCAGGGATCGCCGTGAGACGTTGGTAGGCGTAGCTGGCCTTGTCCGCACACCGCTGGGCTGTCTCCTTCAGGCCTTGCCTGCCCAGCAGCGACAGGTAGACCAGCGACGTTAGAGCACACAGCGCTTCGTTGGAGCAGATGTTCGACGTCGCCTTGTCGCGGCGGATGTGCTGCTCACGGGCCTGAAGGGTCAACACAAAGGCGCGCCGGCCCTGCCGATCCGTGGTCGCACCGACGATACGGCCGGGCATCTTGCGCACGTAGTCCCTGCGGGAAGTCATGAAACCGAGATACGGCCCGCCGAAGGACATGGGCATTCCCAGGCACTGGCCTTCGCCTGTGACGATGTCGGCACGCATCGCGCCGGGCGTCTTCAGTATTCCCAGAGAGATCGGGTAGCACGAAACGACCAGTAGCGCCTCTGCCTTGTGGGCGGCCACTGCCAAGTCGCTGAAGTCATCAATGCACCCGAAGAAATTCGGGTTCTGGACGATCACGGCGGCCGTCTGGTCGTCGAGCTTCTCGAGAATCTCGGCGCGGTTGGCCAGACCATTGGTGCAATGCGTCTCTTCGAGGTCGATCTGCAGGTTACGTGTGTAGGAATCGATCATGACACGATAGATCGGATTGACGCTGTCGTCGATGATGACCTTGTTGCGACCCGTGACACGCAGAGCCATCATCATCGCTTCGTACATGGCCGTGCCTCCGTCGTACAGCGAGGCGTTGGCCACTTCCATCTCCGTCAGTCGACAGATGGCCGACTGGTACTCGTAGATCGCCTGCAATGTCCCCTGCGACAGTTCGGGCTGGTACGGCGTATAGGCCGTGTAGAACTCACTGCGTGAGATAATCGCATACACGGCCGACGGGATGAAATGGTCGTAGAACCCGCCCCCGAGAAACAACGTCAGGTCCACGGAGTTCTTGCCCGCCAGGTCAGCCAGGCGATTGCGGACCTCCATCTCGCTGAGCCCGCCGGGCAGGTTGAACGACTTGGCCATCAACGCGGCGGGAATGTCACTGAAAAGGCCTTCCATCGTCAGACCGACGTCTTCGAGCATTTCCCGCTGCTGCTGGGGCGTATGGGGTATGAACGGCATTTCCTTTGCTCCGAACGCGGCCGATGGGTCGAAATAGGACAGTAGGACCGATCGGACCTATAGCGTCTTAAGGTATTCCTCGTATTGCCGGGCGTCCATCAGATCGTCGAGTGACTTCTTGTCGGTGATCTTTATCTTGCAGATCCACCCGGCGCCATAGCAGTCGTCGTTGATCAACTCGGGTCTGGCGCCCAGTTCGGAATTGACTTTCGTGACCTCGCCCGTAACCGGACTGTAGACGTCGCCGGCGGCCTTGGAACTCTCGACCACCGCGATCTCCTTGTGGGCGGCGAACGCTTTGCCCACCTGGGGCAACTCAACAAACACCAGCTCGCCCAACTGCTCCTGCGCGTGATCCGTGATTCCCGCCGTGGCGGTGTCGCCCTCGACCTTGGCCCACTCGTGATCCTGGGTGTAA
>CAZGRF010000036.1:0-15359 GCA_964527825.1 uncultured Pirellulales bacterium | reverse complement strand
GTTGCGGGCGAGAGTCGAGGCCTTGCTCAAGGCCCACGACGAGGCCGGAGGGTTCCTGCGGCCGCCCAGCCCCTCTATGGCTGTTGGGCTCGAGACTTCGGCCTCAGCGGAGGGGCCTGGCACCGTCATCGGGCGGTACAAGCTGCTGGAGAGAATCGGCGAAGGGGGCATGGCCGTGGTGTACATGGCCGAGCAGGAGCAGCCCATCCGCCGGAAGGTGGCCCTGAAGATCATCAAGCTGGGCATGGATACGAAGCGTGTCGTTGCCCGTTTCGAGGCCGAACGCCAGGCATTGGCCCTGATGGACCATGCCCACATTGCCCAGGTCTTTGACGGCGGCGCCACCGAGAGCGGCAGGCCCTACTTTGTGATGGAACTGGTGAGCGGAACCTCCATCACGGAGTACTGTGATCAAAATGAACTGACCACCCAGCAACGTTTGGCCCTGTTTATCCAGGTCTGTCAGGCCGTGCAGCACGCCCATCAAAAGGGGATCATCCACCGAGATCTCAAACCCAGCAACATCCTGGTTACCCATCACAACGGTGAACCGTGCCCCAAAATCATTGACTTCGGTATCGCCAAGGCCACGAACCAGCGGTTGACAGAAAAGACGCTCTTCACCCGCTACGCCCATATGATCGGCACACCGGCCTACATGAGCCCCGAGCAAGCGGAATTCAGCGACGAGGACATCGATACACGCTCCGACATCTACTCGCTGGGTGTGCTGCTCTACGAATTGCTGACGGGAACAACACCGTTCAGCGAGGAAGAGCTCCGCAAGGCCGGCTACGCGGAGATACAACGGATCATCCGCGAACAAGAGCCCACCAAACCTTCCACGAAACTGACCACGCTCGGCGACGCTCTGAGGGATGTTGCGAAGCACCGCAGTGCGACTCCGGCCATGCTGAAAAAGGCGTTTCGTGGCGATCTGGATTGGATCGTCATGAGGACCCTGGAAAAGGACCGAACGCGGCGTTACAGTTCCGCGGCGGAACTGGCCGCGGACATCGAACGTCATCTTAGGCACGAACCGGTCCTAGCGAGCCCACCCAGTGTCTTGTACAAGACCGGGAAGTTCATCCGACGTAACCAGGCTCTTGTGATCGGTCTGGTCACGGTGATCGTAGCGGTCAGTGCGGGTCTCATCGGTATGGCTATGTTTGCACAAAGGGCCGACCGGGCCCGCAACGAGGCTGTGGCGATTGCCAGCTTCTTGGAGGGGGACGTCTTTGGTACCCTCGATCCCACACGTGACGGCGGACGCAACGTGGGTGTTGAGGAACTGCTGGATGTCGCTGCGGAACGGATCGATGTCGGTACCTACCGAGATAAGCCTCTGGTGGAGGCGCGGCTCTGTAAAACCATTGGCAAGGGTTTTCACGGTTTGGGCAAATTCAAACGGGCCGAGCGTTATCTTCGTCGCGCCTTGGACATCCTACAGGAAGAACGTGGACCTCAGGATATCGACACCCTGTTAACGCAGAAGGAGCTGGGAACCTTGTACTTCTTCTGGCTGCGTTTTGGTGAGGCCGGTGCGATATTGCGATCTGCGCTCGAGGGCCTTCGTAAGGTGCTGGGTGACCGTCATCCGGACACACTGGATGCCATGCATATGTTAGGCGGCGTCTATATGAATCTGGAAGTCTTTGCAGAGGCGGATGTGCTTCTGAGTGAGGCCCTGGAAACTGCACGTCAGTTGGGCCCCGACTATCCGGATACCCCTCTGTACATGTGCGTGCTAGGGTGTTTGCGACTCCGTCAGCAACGACTGGAGGAAGCAGAGAAACTGCTTACCGATGCCCTGTTTAACTGGCAGTACACGCCACATCATAAACTGGCGCCGGGGAATCCCCTCCGCTTTCAGTTCCTGTCGAACCTGGCGTGCGTCTATATGGCTCAGCAGCGCTATGAAGACGCCGAAGACCTGTTGTCTGAGGTCTACCAGGAGGCAAAGGCCGCACCGTTCCTCGGTGAAGCGCATCGTGAGACACTCTTTGCCATGCACTGGCTGGCTGTTGTATGTGATCGTCAAGGACACTATGAGGAGGCCGAACGACTCCTACAGGAGGCCCTGGTCGCCTACCGGAAGCACTCTGTCACCCAACCGTGTTGGAATCATCCTGCCTTTAATTTGGCTTGTTTCTATGCACGTCGAGGACCATATAAGAAGATCCCAGAGTTACTCACGTTTTATCTGGAGGATACGTTCCGCATCTGGGGCCAAGACCATCCAGCCGTGGTATTGCCTTTGGCCTACGTTGCCTTCCTTCTGGCCACACATCCGGCTCCTGAGGTTCGCAACGGGACCAAAGCCGTGGAGCATGCCACCCGGGCCTGTGAATTGAGTCAATGGCAGAATGGAGCGTGGATAGATATCTTGGCTGCTGCCTATGCGGAGGCCGGGGACTTTGAGGAGGCGGTCAAGTGGCAGGAGCGGGCCATAGCGATGATCAGGGACACAAGCTCGGAATCAGACGTGCCCAAGGAATGGGAAGATCGTCTCAGACTCTACCAGTCGGGTAAGCCCTTTCATGAAGAAAGACCAGTATATGAGGGCTTTTGAACATGAATGAATGGAATGACGGAGAACAGGATGGGCCTTGGCCCATGCATGCTGTATGTGCTTAATAGAGGATTGAAGGTTTAGATGGGCTTGCAGTTACGCTGGAGCTTCGCCGTGACAAGGAAGCCCATCCTACCGCTTCTTGAATAGCGATGTCCCTTGATACTTGAAAGAAGGCCGACAGCCTTGGCGCCCAAGGTCTGCGCTGAAGAACAACAAACACTAATTATGAAAGGGTAGAATCATGATGTCGAGATGGATCACAATCACAGGCCTATTAGCTCTAACAATCCTGTGCAACACCGGCCTTGCCGCCGAGGAGTACGTGCTCACGCTGGATGGCCAGGAGGTGCGGTTTACAGCCGTGCCGGAGGAAGGACGCGTGGTAAAGGACGAGCTGGGGAGGATGAAGGCTGAAAGGCGAAGCCTTGTTCAAGACACCCAGCTACTTTCTATGCCATCGGCTTCCTCGAAGATTTCATATCACGCACCGCTCTTCTCCGTGAATGGCCAAACCGTAGGCGTGACACCGGAGGTGGTGGTGCGCGTGACGGGTGAGACGTCGCGGGAGGCATTGGAGTCACTCTGCGGTACGATGGGCCTGCAACTGCTCAGACCCATGCCGTTTACGACCCGGGAATATGTGCTGGAGGCGTTGGGCTCGGATGCAGGGGCGGTGTTTGCTGCTGTCAGGACACTCAATGAAAAGGAATTCATTGAATGGGCCTGGCCCAACCTGATCCTCTATCGCGATCCTGAGCCCGTAGAGGTTTTTGGAGGTTCATTATCCGCATCAACAGCGGAACCAACCACTGATGTTACGGATAGCGATACCTTTATGGAACCCAATGATCCCTTTTTTCCTGACCAGTGGCATCTGCACAATACCGGCCAGACCGGAGGTACCCCCGGTGCGGACATCAATGCCCTGGCCGCCTGGGAGATCACCACCGGCGATCCAAATATCGTGGTCGCTGTGATCGACACGGGCGTGGACATGAACCATCCCGACCTGGTTGCCGCTCTGGTACCGGGCTACGATTTTTGGGATGACGACGATTGGCCGCAGCCCTTGCCAACCCCTGGCGATGCGCATGGAACGATGTGTGCTGGCATGATAGGCGCGCAGGGCGATAACGGTATCGGCGTGGTCGGTGTGGCCTGGAATTGCAAAATCATGCCGATCCGCATCGACGCCTGGGGAGATACACCAAGCGACGAGGCGGCAATTGCCACGGCCTTGCGTTGGGCAGCGGTCAATGGTGCCGACATCATCAGTAACAGCTGGGGATTCTTGGTCCCACTACCGATTATTCACTCCGCCATCAAGGATATAAGCCAGTCTGAAGGAGAAATGGGCCGTGACGGCAAGGGATGCACAGTGGTATCTGCTGGTGGCAATGAAGGAATAGGGTCGTTCTACTGGCCCGCAAGCTATCCTGAGGTGATTACCGTTGGTGGCACGAATGTCTGGGACGAGCGGGTTAGCTACTCAAATTATGGGCCGGAGCTGGATATTGTCGCGCCCAGTGGTAGTGAGCCCTTCTCAGAAGAAGCAATCCCTCGACTCATCTGGACCACAGATATATCCGGTCCATTGGGATGGAATGCTTACCCCGGTGGCGGGTCCTATTTTCCGTATCCTTTTGGTCACATTTATGACTACGGTATTAATTTTGGGACCTCCTTCGCCGTCCCCCAGGTGGCTGGTGTAGCCGCCCTGATCCTCTCCATCGAGCCGGACCTGACCAACGAGGAGGTACGCTACTTCTTGACGCGCTCGGCTAAAGACCTGGGCGATCCGGGCAAGGACGACTACTACGGCTGGGGACGTCTCGATGCCAGAGCGGCCTTGGATATGGTGCTGGCGGAACGCGCGGACCTGAACAACGACGGGACAGTCAATGAGCAAGATCTGGCACGTTTCAATGAATATATCGAGACGAACAATCTATTGGGTGACATCGCGCCACCCAAACGCGACGGCGTGGTCGATTTTCGCGACTGGATGGCATTTGCGGAGTACATTCCCGATATGCGTAGTCCACGGGCGGACGCCGCAGATGTGCCGCGTGACGTCATCCTCCGTTGGATAGGCAGCCCGCTGGCAGAGCGCTATGATGTCTACTTCGGAACCTCGCGTGAAGACGTCGCCGACGCCAACCGCGCCACTCCTCTCGGTGTCCTGGTCAGTGAGGGTCAGGACGCCAACACGTACGGTCCCGAGGGCCTGCTTGCGTTCGACGAGACCTATTACTGGCGGATCGACGAAGTCGGCGCTGCGCCCGAATCGGCCATCTTTGAAGGCGTTACTTGGAGCTTCACGACCGAGCCGTATGCGTACGTGCTCGAGCATGTCACGGCCACGACCAACGGAACCTCTCAACCAGACCAGGACCCACAGAATACGGTCAACGGGTCCGGCCTCAATACGGAGGGCGGACACTCCACTGACACCAGCGCCATGTGGCTGGCGGCCCAAAGTGGGGCCGAACCGCTTTACATCCAGCATGAGTTTGACCATGTCTACAGGCTGCACGAGATGCAGGTATGGAACCATAATGGGCAGTATGAGCTGAACGTCGGTTTTGGGTTCAAAGATGTGACGGTCGAGTGTTCTCTCGACGGCACAGATTGGATGGCTCTGGGAGAGGTGCAATTTGCCCAGGCGACGGGCATGCGCGACTACGCGGCCAACACGGTGATCGACTTCACCGGCGTCGCGGCCCAGTTTGTCAGGCTCACCGTCAACAGTGGCTATGGCACCTACGGCCAGTATGGCCTTAGTGAAGTACGGTTCTCGTACATCCCCACGCGTTCGAGCCATCCGCAGCCGGCAGACGGCGCAACCGATGTGGACCCCGATGGCGTCCTCACCTGGCGCGCAGGCCGCGAGGCCGTCTCGCACGAAGTCTATCTCAGCACCGACAAACAGGCGGTGCTGGACGGCACGGCGTTGATCGACACGGTGGCCACCAGTAGTTACCAGCCCGGTGTTCTGGACCCTGGACAGGTGTACTACTGGAAGATCACCGAGGTCAACGAAACCGAGACTCCCGGCCGCTGGGAAGGCGACGTTTGGCAGTTTACGACGAACGAGTGAAGAGGAGCAGATGACGGGACGGAAGCTGGCGCGCGGGCGGAGCTTTCTCTATCTGGTCGGCGCCAGCGGTCCCAAGAACAGAGGGAGGGCCGCCACGTTCTTCGCCGGCCTGATCGACGACGTGAAGATCTACAACCGCGCGGTGGCGCCCTGATACGCCTTACCCGCTTGGCAGAATGAGCAAGGGCTGGCGGGAATGCCAGACCTTCTGGTTTCTGCTGGTATTGTTGCGAGTCCTTCGTGTCAGTAGGGTTCGCAACGCAGATGCTACTCTTCTACGGCGAATTCCTTTTTGCGGGTGTTCATCTGGGCCTTCAAGCGCGCGACGATGGACGAGTGCATCTGAGAGACACGCGACTCTGATAGGTCAAGCGTGGCGCCGATTTCCTTCATCGTCATTTCCTCGTAGTAGTACAGGACGATGATGAGACGCTCGGCCCGCGTGAGCCCCTTCGTCAGAAGGTTCTTGAGGTCGCGCTTCTGGGCCTCAAGTAGAGGGTCCTCGCTGCGGTTGTCTTTGATGACGTCGATCTCACAGACATCCTTCTCTCCCTCGGCGTCGCCGCATTTGGTGCTGAGTGAAACCAGGCTAGCGGCATTTGCATCTCGCTGCAGCCGGATGAACTCCTGCATGTCCATGTTCAGTTCATCGGCGAGTTCCCGCTCTCCAGGCCTTCGCCCGAGGTGCATCTCGAGCGAGTGGGTGGCCTTGGCCAGTTGATGGGCCCTGGCGCGCACAAGGCGGGGCACCCAGTCCATGCTGCGCAACTCGTCAAGGATGGATCCTTTGATTCGGGGAGCGCAATAGGTCTCGAACTTCACGCCCCGCGCCGGATCATAGGCGTCAATAGCGTCCATCAGGCCGAAGATGCCGGCACTGATAAGGTCATCCAGCTCAACCTTGTCGGGGAGTTTGGCGTGAAGGCGTTCGGCCGCATATCGGACCAGATCTCTATAGTGTTCCATGAGCAGATTGCGATGGTAGTCGTCGCGGCTCTGGTGAAAGAGATCCCATATCTGGTCGATCGTCAGCTTCTCATGGGTTTCCGCTGCGGGTTGTGTCTTCACAGGTTCGTCTCCGTTACGTGTCGCGGCTCTACCGTGTTGCGCCATGCAATCCTTGCACATGCACCGTCTACCTGTTTGCCATCACCCACCAACCACGCGAGAACTTCACAGAAATCATTATCGGCCTTGTAGCCTCCGACTTTAATGAAACCAGCCGACTACCCTTGAGAAGAAGCTGCCCGGCGTTGGCCTGCCGCCCTCGATGCCACCGATACGCGTGGCGAGGGTTGCGAAAGCGGAGCTGATCTGCGACCGCGGATAGGCCAGAACGACGGGTTTGCGTACGCGTACCGCGGCACACAAATGTTCATCCTTAAGCAGTACCCCGGCATAGTACAGATCGGCTTGCAGAAACCTGCTGGCTACGTCGGCCAGACGCTGGTAGGTATGCTTTCCTTCCGCTGCGTCACGCGCCATGTTGACGATAACGCTTATCGGTCCTTCATATCGTTTTCGGACCAAGACCTTTATCATGCCATAGGCATCCGTCATAGCGGTGGCCTCTGGGGTCGTAACGACCAGCACATGATCAGCGGCCAGGCAGAAGCCTACCACCGAGCTGGAAATCCCGGCTGCGGTATCGATCACAATTACATCCGTGTCGTTCTGTAGTGCGGCCAAGTGTTGGAGTAACCGGTGCTGCTCGTGTTCGCCGATATCAGCAAGTCGGCCGAGTCCGGAAGCGCCACACACGATTCGCAATCCTCCCGGGCCGATGTGAATGACATCCTCAATGCTCTTGCATCCATTGACGACGTGCGAAATGTTGTACTGGCTGCGGATGTTCATCACGAGATCGAGGTTGCCGAGCGAAATGTCTGCATCAAGCAGAAGCACGCGTTTGCGCGAGGCCGCCAGGCACAACGCCAGATTCGCGGCAATATTGGTTTTGCCGACCCCTCCCTTGCCACTCGTAATGGCGAGCACCCGGTTCGATGCCGAACGGCTGTCGGACAACTGCTGCAGGTTGACCGCCTGGTGTCCCATGATCTCTCTCAAGTAAGGTCGTGTGCTACTCTGCATTCCCGCAGGAGGCCGAAGAGTCCTGCAGCGGACCGTCTTCAGCCCGCACATGGCTGGCGTGGAAATGATCCGGGCCGGAGCAGACCCCGCATCTCAGCTTTAGCAACTCCTGTGCTACTCTACGGTTGAGGGAGTTCTCCAGGAGCTTGTTTACCTGGTACTCGAGGTACTCGCTACGATTCGTGTGAAGCAGTGCCTCGGCATGTTTGTCCGGCACGGGGCACAGACTCATCACGCCGTTCCGGCCAAACTTGATGTTTTGTGTATCACGAAGCAACAGACGATGGTTCTCGACATGCTCGGCGACGGCACCGTTGAGCGCGTGTACGAACTCAAGAATGGGCATGTCCTGAGGGGCGAATCCGAAGGAGCGGGTTTCATATATGTTCTGATATAGGACGCTCCGACGAGACTCCGTGAATTGGATGATCTTCACAAGCAACTCACTGAGGTTGTCCGGAATGAGCGATGTCAAGTCCATGGATACTCCTTCAGTCAAGACATTGCAGGATCATGCTGATATCCGTGCCCGGCTTGGCCTGGCATTGCATCTGGCCGCGCACGATTGTCACGCTGACGGCGGCGTGGGAGGCCGACAGTCGAATCGCATAGGGGGTGGTACTTCCCGGGAGAACCCGATGATGGCCCCGGGGCTGAAAGGGATCGTGGGGCAACGGCCTCCGGAGCGCGCGCGAGCGCACAACGAAAAAGGCAACTTGCTTGTGACGAAGCCGACCGTATCATCCTTGATCCTTTCGGTCTTCTCCAAAGTTCGATAAGCCGACGAGCCCGCGTCATGACCATGTGGACGCCGTGCGCCCGTGCGCGACGCGCCTCCTGCTACGTTGCGTCAGCCATGGAATCCTCTCCTTGCTCACAGAGGCCGCCTCGAGCTTTGCTGCGGGGCGCACCATGAAGATGGGACAATCCGGCAGGGCGAGTAGGCTGCGACGGCTTACCAGTTTCCTCCTGCCTCAGCACGCGACGGACTTCCGTCAGGCTCATCGTTTTCCGGAGCTCCATAATTTGGGCGAGTCGCCCGAAGACAGATTCGTCGTAAAGCCGATGTCCACCCTCCGTCCATTCCGCCTCGCGGATCAGCCCCATGATCGTGTAGTTGTGGATCGTCTGACGGGAAAAGGGGCTGCACCGAACAAGTTCCCCGATGCGGTAACGCTTAACCGGAATCTCTAGTCCACGGCTGTTCTTCAACCAGCTCATTGGCCGACTCAGAATGAACCTATTTAAGGTCGGATAAAGTGTTAATTTCAAACGGTTTAGCTACTGCACGGCCACGTGCAACAGAGCGACCGCTTGGACAAGAACAAGCACCCCATGCTGCCATGCGCAACTCCATACGCCTGCATCCGACAGGATGACGTGTTCAGAAACGTGAGATGCATCGCCACATGCTCTCCCGCTCCAGAACGGTTCAACAACTGCTTGTTACCCCCGCGGCCGAGCCTTGGACTGGGTTGGTTCCGATGTCTGAGCTCTATCGATCATCACGCAACCGGGCACCAGGCAAGTATCCCGTGCGAGAGTAACAACGCATTTTACATTTTACAAAAAGTAAAATGCGCGCCGATGGGTGTCAACCTTCTTTTGCAGTTTTTCAAAAAAAAAGCACAGACCCGTCCCGCCAGCCAATTGCGGGGGTTGCGATGCCCTCGGACGCAACGATCGTCAAAGACCTATAAGTGTTTGTGTTTGAAGTTCTTCGTGCCGCCTGAATCTGCTTAGTCTGCGTAGCAGGGGGCCTGTGCGGCAAAGGCTGCATTCGGCTGCATTTTGGGCAAATGGACCGTCGGCAATAGACGATAATGGACGAGTGCACCGAATGAACCAGTCTTAGAGTCGGGGTGGTGTTTTCTCAATGATGAGACAGACCGAAGAACCGAGTAGTGGCGCGCCGGACAACCGGCCGAAGGTGTCTCTCCTGGAGCAGGTAACTCCTCTGGCGCGGCAGATCAACAGTCTCGACATAGACCGTATTGCCCATGTGTGCGTCACAAATGTTCCGTCTATCGTAGGTTCAGCGTTTGCCTCGCTGTACGTACTGGACGAGGCGAACAGCATTCTACATCTGCTCAGACACAACCACCCGTTTCCTATTAACAAGATCGTCTCCTTGAACCAAACGCCGCCGTCGCCTATGGTTCTGGCGGTCAAGAGCAAGGAGCTTATCCTCACGGGCGACATCGACACCTACACGAAGCCGATCATCAAGCGATCGCAGCGAGCGTTTGCTGAGAACTACAACACCACGAATTGCGCCATCGTTCCGCTGGTCTGTCACGACCGTGTAGTCGGTGTGCTCAATCTGGCAGACAAAACGAATCCGTCCGGCTTCGGTCCTGAAGATATTGCGCTGATCGAACTGTTCGGCCAGTTGATCGGTGCCTCAATCGGAAATATCCGACTGTTCGAGAAGATGCAGCGTCAGGCGACCATGGACGGGCTCACCGGGCTGATGAACCATAGGACCTTCTACGATGCCCTGGAGAGAGAGCTCTGGCGTTCGCGCCGTTATGGCGGGACCATCTCCCTAATCATGGCGGACATCGATAACCTCAAGAGCGTCAACGATACGTACGGTCACAGGGCCGGCGACAAGGTGATTCGTGAGATCAGCCGCAGGATCAAGGAGTGCATTCGGCAGATTGACCTGGCCGCACGCTATGGAGGCGACGAGTTCGCTGTCATCCTGCCGAATACGGCAATCGATGAGGCGGTTCTCGTGTCACAGCGTATAGTCGAAATGGTGGCTTGTTCTCCCGTGAATTGGCAAAGAGAGCAGATTCCGCTGTCCATCAGCGTGGGCGTGGGGCAATACGGAACTGAGACCAATCCCGAGGACATTACCAGCCGATCCGATCGCGCGTTGTACAACGCCAAGCGATCCGGCAAGAACACCGTCAGAGTGTTTGAACCTCCGCCGGGAGAGTGATCGTCGAGAAGCTTGTGATCTGGATGGCGCCGAGGACCAACTGCCCAAGCCGACCCTGATGTCTAAGATGTGCTGGGGGCAATCCTTGACAATCCCCCGTGGCCTTGCTAAAAGACGATGCGATCGCGGCGGTTCGTAGAGGATGCGGCTAAGCGTTTCGTCCTGGTACGTGGGAATGCGAAGATGATAGCAACACTCGGGTCAAAGGCTATCGGGGACGTGATTGACGCGGGTCGTTTCGGAAGGTTTGCCTGGCGCTCGACAGTCATGTCGTTGCGCAGATGCGCCAACCGCCGGACCTATCCGCTCATCTGGAACCAGGTGAACATAATCGGCGTCCGTAGTGTTCCGGTCATCATGATCACCGGCGCCTTCGTTGGAATGACCCTGGCGGTGCAAGCCTATGACCAGTTGGCGGGCATGGGGCTTGAGGAGCACTTGGGTGTCCTGATCAACATCTCCGTCGTCAAGGAATTAGGGCCGGTGCTCGCGGCTGTCATGCTGGCCGGACGCATCGGTGGGGCGCTCACGGCTGAGTTGGGAACCATGAATGTGACCGAGCAGATCGACGCCGTAAGGAGCATGGGAACGGACCCGATCGGCTATCTTGTCGTTCCCCGGTTCTTGGCGTGTCTTATTCTGACGCCGGTTCTGATCATTTATGCGGACCTTATGGGCGTGGTCGGCGGGGCGCTTGTCAGCTTCCTGCAATTGGGAATCAACAGCCGAGCCTATTGGAACTTCAGCGCGTCGGGTGTTGAGCTTTGGGACGTTTCCATCGGAGTCGTCAAGGGGCTCTTCTTCGGGGGGGCCATTGCAGTCATAAGTTGTTACAAAGGGTTTACTTGCAAGGAAGGGGCGCACGGCGTAGGTCAGGCATGCACCGAGGCTTTTGTGGCGAGCTTCATTTCGATCCTGGCGCTGGATTTCGCTTTGGCCGTGGTCTTCAAGAACGTCTACCTGACATTCTGGCCGCTCAAGAGCCTTGTGTGATCGCCCGCGTGCTGCCCCCTGACGACTCTGCCGACTCCGGAGTGCTCGATTTGGACGAATCGAAAGACCACAGACAGTTGGAAAACAATGACGGCTATGCGGGCCCTTTGATTGAGGTTCGCAACCTCACGAAGAAGTTCGGCAAGAAGCTTGTTCTCGATAACATCTCCTTGTCGATTGAGAAGGGCAAGACGACCGTTGTGATCGGCCCGAGCGGATGCGGCAAGACCGTCCTGATCAAGCACTTCATCGCGCTCCAGCGTCCGACGTCCGGCGAGGTCTATTTCAGAGGACAACGCATCGACAACCTAAGAGAACGTGAGCTGCACGAAGTCCGCACGCACTTCGGCTACCTGTTCCAGGAGGGGGCCCTCTTCGACAGCATTACCGTGGCAGAGAACATCATGTTCCCCATTCGCCAGCACTACAAGGGCGTGAAATGGCAGGAGGTCGAGGATGTTGTCAAAGCCAAGCTGGCCATGGTGGGCCTCGATGGTTTTCAGAACTACTACCCGGCCAATCTCTCGGGCGGGCAACGCAAGCGAGTGGCCTTGGCGCGAGCGGCGGCTCTCAATCCGGAAGTGCTGCTCTACGATGAGCCCACGACGGGACTGGACCCGATTCGCTCCGACATCATCAATGAGCTGATCCTGAAATTCGAGCGGGAGTTGGGCGTAACCACCGTCGTCGTCACGCACGACATGAGGAGCGCCTACAAGGTGGCGGATCGCATCATCATGCTGCACAACGGCCGAATCATTGCGGATGGGGACGCCGACCATATTCGCAACCACCCCCATCCCACCGTCCAGCAGTTCATCAATGGCCAGGTCGGCGAGGACGATCTGGCCGTCTTGCGGATGAGCGGGAATCTCGCTGCCTCGCAATTCCTGCCCCGCGACTTTCAGTAGCTGATTCGTGAAGATCAGACCAACACTGGTGCGCAATCAGCGTATTTCCTGGCATAATGGCACACGACCCTGCAAAAATCGCCGCCGACTTGGGCAGCCTCATACAAGGGGACGCCTTTGCCGACATCATACACCGCGTGGCTTACAGTACGGACGCCAGCAGCTATCGCATCGTGCCCCAATGCGTGGTGGTGCCCTGTGACGTTCGGGACATTGTCACGGTGGTTGGGTACGCGGCACAAGAGGGCTTGCCGGTCGCGGCCCGCGGCGCCGGCAGCGGCGTGGCGGGTGAGTCACTGTGCATCGGCATAGTCTTTGACATGACCCGCTACATGAAACGGATCGTCCACATCGCCGATGACCGCAGAACGGTCACCTGTGAGCCAGGCGTGGTCCTTGATGATCTGAACCAGCGGCTGGCCGAGTTCGGTCGTAAGATCGGGCCGGACCCATCCAGTGCCAACCGGGCCACCGTAGGCGGCTGTGTTGCCAACAACGCCACAGGGGCCCATTCGCTCCAATACGGCCATATCGGGCGCTACGTCGAGGCTGTCGAGGCGGTCCTGCCTGACGGTCGTGTCGTGGAATTCACGAATTCCGTCGATGTGCAGCGCGCCGCCGGGAATAGGACCGGCTCCGTCGCGCGGGAGTGCTGGTCGCTTCTGACGGCCAACCGGGCGGTCATCGACAAGGCCGTGCCTGTGACCAAGCGCAACCGCAGCGGCTACAACATTTCCGGCATTTGTCGCGACAACAGAATCGATCTTGCCTCGCTGATGGCCGGCTCGGAAGGGACCCTGGCGATCTTCACGAGCATTACGCTGGCGACGGTGCCGGTTCCGAAAGCGAAGGGGCTGCTGCAACTGGAGTTCGATTCGCTCGACAGCATGGCCAGGGCTATTCCGGTCATCGTCGAGACGGGTCCGGCTGCCTGCGAGCTGATGGATCGGTCGCTCATCGACCTGGCGTTCGATCAGCTTCCGCAATACCGTGACATCCTTCCGGCCGGAGCGGCAGCCGTATTGCTCGTCGAGCATGTAGGAGAATACGAAACGGATGTTCGAGAGAAAATCGTCGCGACCGACCTGGCCGTGGGCAAGCGGGCCACGGGCCGGTCTATCGTCACCGATCCCGGCGTCCAGGCCCGCATATGGAGATCGCGCAAGGATGCCGGCCCGCTGCTCTACCGCAAGCGGAGACGCGAGCATCCGGCCGAGTTCATGGAAGACGTCAGCGTGGATCATACGCGGTTGGCCGACTACATCGCCGGCCTCAAGGAGATCGGGAAGAAGCACGGCATGACCATGTCGTTCTATGGCCACGCCGGTGACGGGGAATTGCATCTGCGTCCGTATCTTGACCTCGGTGATCCAAAGGATGTCGAGAAGATGCGGGCCATCGCGGAGGACGTCTTCTCCTTGGCTTGGTCTCTCGGTGGTTCCATCAGCGGCGAACATGCCGACGGTCTGCTGCGGGCTGGCTTTGTGCGGCGGCAGTACGGCGACGAGTACTACCAGGTGCTCCGCAAGGTCAAGGAGATCTTCGACCCGGCCGGTTTGATGAATCCGGGCAAGATCCTCAACGACGATCCGGATGTGATGGTCAAGAACCTTCGGCGTCAGCATCATGTCCAGCCCGAGAGAGCCAAGTCAGAAATGCTCTTTGCGGAGAATGAGTTCGAGCTTGAGCTGGAGCAGTGCTACGGATGCGGCCTGTGCCTGAGCCGGGACCCGGCCTTGCGTATGTGTCCGGTCTTCCGCGCTCTTGGCGAGGAACTGGGCAGCTCACGAGCCAAGGCCAACCTGCTGCACTACTGGGCGACAGGCCAACTGGAAGAGAAGGATTTCGAATCGCCTGAGTTTCGTCAGTTCCTCGATCTCTGCGTCAACTGCAAGATGTGCGAGCGGCAGTGTCCATCCGGGGTGGACGTATCGCTCTTGATGGCCGCCGCGCGGGCCGAGTATGCCAAGCGCAAGGGCCTGCGCCGGACGGAACTGGCGCTCAGCCACAACCGCTACTTGAGTATGCTTGGCAGCGTGTTCACGCCCGTCTCGAACCTGTTCATGAGACTGCCGACCTTCAAGTGGATGTTGGAGAAAACGTTGCGACTTGACCGCCGGCGGGGGATGCCCAGGTTTCAGCGCGGATCGTTTCTAAGGGCCGGACGACGCTATTTGGCTTCTTGCGGACCGCTCGCCTCGCCCGTGGACAAGGTGGCCTATTTCGTCGACACATACGCCAATTACAACGACCATGAGCTTGGCTTTGCCGTCCTCAACGTTCTCCGGCACAACGACGTCGAAGTGACTTTGCCCAAGCAGCGTCCCGCGCCGCTGCCCGCCATCGTCTACGGCGACGTCAAAACGGCCCGGCGCGATCTATCCTACAGCGTGAGGCACCTGGCCCAAGCGGTCCGAGCCGGCTACAAGATTGTCTGCTCCGAGCCCAGCGCGGCTATGTGCCTGCGCGAGGAGTTGCGACACTACGTTGCAGGCGAGGATGCCTCTCTCGTATCACAGAACACCGTCGAACTGATGAACTACCTCTCCGATCTGCACCGGCAAGGCAAGCTCAAGGCCCCAACGAAGCCCGTTGCCGATGGGTTCGCCTATCATCTGCCGTGCCATCTCTGTGCGGTCGGCGACGACACTGTAACGCTGCGGCTGCTGCGGGACCATTTCAGCGTCGAGGTGATAGACCTGCAAGCCGGCTGCTGCGGCCTGTCCGGCACCTTCGGCA
>CAZGRF010000035.1:11978-15542 GCA_964527825.1 uncultured Pirellulales bacterium | reverse complement strand
GGAGGCTTTTTCATCCAATGCCAACCATCCCGCCAAAAAATGGGTCATCACGAGGTTTCCTACCGGCTTACCTTGAATTCGTATTGATTCCGCTTGCTGTCTGGGTCTTGGCTGCGGAGCATGAAGCCTTCCGCTGTCTTGGTGTAGGCGAACGGCTTGCCGCTGAACAGGTCGAGCGGGGAATTCGCCGGCAGGCTCTCAGGCAGTCGGCCCTCCTGGGCCGCAGCGATACAGAGGTCGATTGCGGTCATGACGGCGTTGAAGTGCGTCCGCCTGCGG
Source organism: uncultured Pirellulales bacterium (assembly GCA_964527825.1). Classification (GTDB taxonomy): domain Bacteria; phylum Planctomycetota; class Phycisphaerae; order Sedimentisphaerales; family Anaerobacaceae; genus JAFGLV01. Next base: position 15,263 of record CAZGRF010000035.1, on the reverse strand, counting down.
ATAGCTAACTGGTAGATTCTCTTGAACGCCGCTGGATCGAGGGCCAGTGACGCCAGCGTGGCGTCCGGGTTGCCTTTCATTTGCTCCTTCAACTGCCCGGCTACCTCGTCGATCGCCGCACATGTTTTGGCGTAGGGCTGATTCGCTTTGAGCACCGACGTCAGCTTGTCGATCATGCTGAGGTAGTACTTGCGGTTTCGATCGTAGAATGCCTCGTCGCCTTGTTGGAGACGCGTGGTCACTGCGTCGTCGGTCGCATCCGCGCCCATCTCCCGGGCCAGTTGAAGCTGAGCCTCCATCTTATCGTGGGTCATCGTCATCGCGCAGACCTCGGCTTCCTGGGCCAGGCAGGTAGCCGCCGAAGGGAACTGCGCACCGATGCGCGCCAGCTCGGACTTGAATCGGTTCAGTATGTCCGCGTCAGGCGGCACCGCGCCCAACACATCCTCGGTCGCGCCATTGGCCAGCGCGTCAACCGCTACACCCACAAGATAGCTGATCAGCGTCTTGTCACAGACATGCAGAGCCATCTTGCGCATTGTCAGGCAACGATCCAGCGCCGCCTGGTAGTTGCCTTGGACGGCCTGCCATCTCACTTCCGCTGAAAGCAAAAAGGCAAGTCGTCGGACCCTGGAGAGGTTGGGCATGGCGAGTTCGACCCCTTGCGAGTAGTCGTAGCCCCAGTCGCACTTGTCGATGCTGGCGGCCCTGACCAGTGTGTCAATCACAGGGCGGTTCTTCTCCATGAACTGGTTGATGGTGTCGTTAGAGGCGATCTCGCCTTTGCGAAAATCGGTGAGCATCTTGTCCATGGCGGCATCCGGCTTTTCATACAGCAGGAAGGCCTGGTAGTATAGCAGGGCCGCATTATCCGGCGGCTGAGCCAGACCCACCGCGCTCGACGCAAGCAGTAGCGCTACGACACACGCAGTCACTCTTGTTTTTCGATAGTCCCATATCCACATGATTTCGTCCTTTCCGGGCTTAGGTGCCCTCGAGTTCGGCAATCAGACTCTTGATTGACATTTCTTTGGGTTTGCCATCCACCTTCTCGGCCGCCTCTTCGCACTGCGCCTCCAACTCTCCGAGGCCGCCGCGCTGATAGGCTGCTTTCAGTTGTCTTACCGTGAGCATCTCGGCCGCGGACATCGTCGCTGCCAGCCGTGGCGTGTCTTCGGATCGCGGTGCTTCACGACGGCTCCAAAGCAGCACACCCACGATGACGATCACGGCCGCTGCTGCCAGAGCCACATGGCCCAACCGCCCTCCGCTGGGACCGCACGGCGCCGACTTGCGATGCAGGTTTGTTAGTTCGCCCATAATCGCGCGATCTGTCTCAGCGTTGATCTCGACGTCCATATCCGCACGCTTGAGGGCTTGTTCAACATCTTTCGCCGATCTCATGGTTCGACCTCACCATTCAGAGTCGATCGCAGTTTGGCTAACGCGTAGCGGTAGCGGCCTTTGGCCGTATTGACCGAGACGTCTTGATGCCGGGCGATTTGCCTAAACGGCAGCCCGGCTCGCAGGTGCAGCAGGACGGCCTCCCGCTGTTCGTAGGGCAGCGTCTCCAGGGCGTCGCTCCAGCGCCGCAACTCCTCGCCGGCCGTGATCCATTGCTCCGGCGTCCGCAGGTCGGTCGGGACGCTTGCGGCTTCGTCCAGACCGACGGTGGCGCGTCGCTGGTACACTCGATTCTTGTTCCGGGCCCGGTTGGCGACACACGTCAGCAAGTATCCTTTGAGGCTGCCGCCCAGCTTCAACCGCTGGGGCGCTTGCGCGACGGATACGAAAACGTCGTGCACGACATCCTCAGCATCGCTCACATCACACAGGAGAGCGACGGCCAGCTTCAGCAGGTCCTTGCGGTACCGCTGGTAGATGCGGCACAGGGCCTCGCTGCTGCCCCGTTTGAATCTCCAGATGAGCACTTTGTCTTCGAGCATCGGCACCGACTTTCCCGGGTAAGAGCGAGTGACCGTGCGCTCCTGCACCACTTATAGCACAATTGGCCTACCGTTTTGGGTATCGAAAAATACGGATTTTCTGTGCAGGGCCGGATAGTGGCCTTTCCGACCTCCAAACAGACTTGCGCGCGTATGATACCGGGAGCATGTGAAGGAACACCGGATTGTCATGCTGAACGCAGTGAAGCCTCTGGCCGGAGAGGGCGGTCGGACGTGAGAACACATGCCAAACCCAGATCCTTCATTGCGCTGCGCTCCATTCAGGATGACAAGACGGAGCCCACGAATCAGTCCTAATCCGTATGACCTGACAGCAGGGTGGACGGCGGCGCGAAGGATGAACGGCGGGGCAGGTGCAGGATGTTGCGTCTCTACCGGTCGCCGGGGGCGGTGACAGGTTCGGCGCCGGGGGCGGCGATGCCGCGGCGTTCGAGCAGAGAGCCTTCCAGGCGGTAGAGGGCGACCAGCGCCTTGAGATAGTTCGCGACCGCTTCGGTCTCGGCGATCTGGCTGGCAACCAGGTCCCGCTGGACCTGGGCCACCAGCAGCGAGGTGGATTTCCCGACCCGGAACTTCTCGGTCTCAGCGCGGAGTTTCTCCTCCTGCGAGCTGCGCGTCGCGCCGGTGGCAGCGATTTGCTCGCGGGTGCGATTGACCTCGACGTATGCCGAGCGGACATCGACCTGGACAAGCTGGGCGAGGTTCTCCAAGGCCAGACGGAGTTGCTGGCGACTCACGACGGCGCGCCGGTGTTGGGCCCGGGCGGCCCGATTCGTCGGCGGATACTCGAACGCGAGGCCGGCGGTGACATCGTAACTGCCCTCATCCAGATTCCGGCCGGCCCTGGCAAAGCTGTTCGCATAACCGCTCTTGCCGAAGTCGATGAACACGTCGAGCCTCGGAAGCAGGCCGTTGCGGGTCCTGACAACTTCGAGATCGCCGCGCTGGATTTGCAGCCGCGCTTCGTTCAGATCGGGGCGCATGCGCAGCGCTACCTGAACATGTTGCTCGACATCGTCCAAGGCGGCATCCGGCAAAGTGGCCTGATACGCCAGCACGATATCCGTGTTCCAGTTGACGGTCTTGGAGGGGTTCAGCGCCAGGAGCAGACTCAATCGTTCCTTGGCAAGATCGCCTCTGGCGTTGATGAGGTTCTCGCGTCTCAGCGCAACCTCCGCTTGAGCGGCGGCGAGCTCGGTCTCAGCCAGCGTTCCGATCTTGATTCTCTCTTCGGTCTCGGCCATTTGCTGCTCGGCGAGGGCCAGCGAGTTCGTATAGATCTCTATCTGCTTCTGGGCCAGTGCGTAGTCCCAGAATC
>CAZGRF010000035.1:0-11878 GCA_964527825.1 uncultured Pirellulales bacterium | reverse complement strand
GTCGGGAACAGCTTGGCCAGCGAGATCGAGCCCGTCACGGAATCGACGATCTGGCTTTCGATGCCCGATCCGGCGCGGGAGAGCCGATCCTGAACGGTCCGCGCCGAGGAGACGTCGCCGCCAAGAACTGAATCGAAGACCGCACGCTGTTCCCTCTCAAACGTCTGCATGATCTCGGGATTTAGCCTCTCGACGAAGAGCGAGCGGTTGTTTTCCATCGCCAGGAGGATGGCGCGCTGAATGTCTATCGTGAGCGTATTGGCGTCTGAGACGTTCGGATCAGTCGGTGCGGCGGCTAGGCAAATGCCGGCAAGACAGAGTTGGGCCAGCAGGGCAATTGAGCAACGCGTTGAGATGCGGTTCTTGATCGACATGACTCTCTTCAATCGCTATCAAGCCGGAACGGGTTTCGTTGCGTCTGCGCTGCCGGAGATGGCGCCGGCAGTGCGGCGTTCGAACACCGAATAGACCACCGGCACGAACACCAGCGTAATCAAGGTCGAGCTGAGCAAGCCGCCGATGACGGCGCGGGCCATGGGGGCCTGGGCCTCGCCGCCTTCGCCGACGCCCAGCGCCAACGGGACGAGGCCGATGATGGTGGTCGTCGCGGTCATCAAGATCGGGCGCAGACGCCGGCGCCCGGCCTCTTCAATCGCCTCGCGCAGCGGCAGGCCGTCGCGGCGACGCAGCAGGTTCGTATGGTCCACGAGCAGGATCGCATTGTTGACGACGATCCCGCCCAACATGATGCAGCCGATGAAGGACTGCACGTTGAACGTAGTGCGGGTCAGGAAGAGCATCAGAATCACCCCGATAGCCGCCAGCGGCACCGAGAACATCACGACAAAGGGATCGCGCAGCGACTCGTACTGACAGGCCATGACCATATAGACCAGCACCAGCGCCAGCGCGCAGCTCAGGAGAAGCTCTCGGAAGGACCTTTGCTGTTCTTCGTAATCGCCGCCGAAGCCGATCGTGAAATCCGGCGGCACCGGCAGCGAACGCAGTTGCGTGCCTACGTCCGACAGGATCGATCCCATGTCCCGCCCGCTGATGTCGGCCGAGACACTGACAATGCGTTCCTGGTCCTTCCGTTCGATCATCACGGGGCCGCTGCGCGGGGCCGCACGAACCACGTTGCGCAGGACCACCGGGTCGCCTGCGGAGTTCGTAAGAATCAGGTCGAGAATGTCACTGAGATCCGACTTCTCAGCGTCCCGGAGCTTGACGAGGATGCGGTATTCGTCTCCGGCTTGGCGATAGTAGCCGGCGGTCGTTCCCGAGAGGATGGTCTGGAGCATGTTGGCGATCCGCGAAACCGTTAGGTTCATGTCGGCGGCCTTCTGCCGATCGATGAGGATCAGCTCCTCGGGCGTACCCGACTCGCGACTGAGCCGCGTGTCCGTGACGCCGTCCACGGCCTGGACGATCTCCCTGACTTGCTGGGCCAGCAGGTCGGCTGTCTCCAGGTCGTGACCTCGGATTTCGACTTGTACTCTGTCGCTGTTCTGGGTTCCCATGCGGAGGATGAACAGCCCTTGCCCGACACGCGTCCGAACGATCATGCCGGGGATGTTTCTCAGTCGTCGGCGCAAGTCGTTGGCGATCTCCTCGCTCGAACGCGAGCGTTGCGATTGGGGCTTGAGTGAGATGCGAATGCTGCCGGTGTGTCCGCCCTGGCCGCGCCAGGAGGAACCGCCTATGCTGGCCTGCACGTTTTGGATCTCCGGCACCGCCTCGTTGACGATATTCTCGATCATCCGGAACTTCTCGTCTATCAGATCCAACCGTGTCCCGACTTCCATCTCCCCTTCGACGCGCACTTCGCCCTCGTCGGTGCTGGGCATCAGTTCGGCGCCGACGTAGGGAACCAGCAGCCCGCTGGCCGCCAGGACCAGTACCGCCGCCGAGACCACGAAGAACCGCCGCCGTAAGGCAAGATGGAGGAGCTTCTTGTAATCGTCTTCCAGGCGCTTGAAGAATCGCCCGCTGATCTCGAATATCCGGCGTCCGAGCTTCTGTCTGCCGGCTGCGTTTTGGGCGCCTGCCGGCAGGATCCGCGCCGAGAGCATCGGGACCACCGTTAGCGCCACGGCGAGCGAGCACAACAGGGAGAACCCCACGACGATCGAGAGCTGCTTGAACATGACTCCCGACATTCCGCGCACGAACACCAGTGGCAGAAAGACGACCATCGTCGTGAGCGTGCTGGCAATGACGGCGGAGGTCACCTCTTCCGCCCCATTGATCGAGGCCAGTTCCAAAGGCTCGCCCGACTCGCGGAGCCGGAAGATGTTTTCGAGCACCACGATGGCGTTGTCGACGAGCATCCCGATTCCCAGCGCCAGTCCGCCCAAGGTCATGATGTTGAGGGTGAAGCCGCCGAAATACAGCAGGGCAAACGTAGCGATAATGGAGACGGGAATCGCGGTCGCGATAATGACGGTGCTACGGACGTTCCGCAGGAAGAACAGCAGGACGAAGATTGCCAGGACGCCGCCGTACAGGGCGGACGAGCCCACGTTCTTGATAGATCGCTGGATGTAGTCAGAGGTGTCGATGATTGGCACGATATTGATCTGGGGAATATCGCGGTTGATGCGTTTGAGCTCGGCCAGGGCGCCGCGCGCGACCTCGACCGTGTTCTCACCCGACTGTTTGTTGATGGACAGCCGCGTGCCCGGCACGCCGTTGACGCGCACGATTCGGGTGATGCGTCGCCAGGAATCCTCGACGTAAGCGATCTCCTTGAGTTGAATGGGGACTCCCTGCCGCACCGCGACGACAGTGTCCTGGAGTTGTTCGAGGTTCGTGTATTCTCCGGGCGTCCTGACCGTCACCTCGAGGTTACCTTGCTCGACGGTTCCGGCCGGGACATTGACATTGCCTTCACGCACCCTTGCGACGATCTGGTCGAGGGGTATGGCCAGCGCGTTGATCTTGGCCGGATCGAGGCTCACGTGAATCTCGCGTTCGAGACCGCCCCAGATGTCTACGGCCGCCACGCCCGGGACACGTTCGAGGCGGTACCGTACCTGGTCCTCGATGATCTGTCGCATCTGGATGGGGTCAAGATTGCTCGACGCCCCCAGGGTGAGCACGGGGAAACTCGCGAGGTCGAACTTGCGGAGCGTCGGACGGTCGGCGTCCTCCGGCAACCGGCCTGTCACGCGGTCGAGGCGGTCGCGAATATCGTTGGCGGCTGCGTCGAGGTCGGTACCCCAACTGAATGTCACTCGCACGGTGCCCTGGCCCTCGGCCGAGATGGAGGTCAACTCCTCGACCCCGGGCACGGCGCTGAGGGCTTGCTCCAGCGGACGTGTTATCAGTTCCTCGATTTCTTCCGGTCCGGCGTTTTCGTAGCTGCAGGAAATGCTCAGCGTCGGGTAGGAGATGTCGGGCATCAGGTCGATCGGCAGCCTTAGCAGCGAAACCGTGCCGAGAAGAACCACAATCAACACGACCATGATTGTGAAGACCGGACGGTGGACGGAGAACCGCGCGACTCTCATCGCGTCTCTCCTGATGTCGCGTCGACCGGCGCCTTTGTCCTCTGTCCTGTGTCTTCTCTCGTCTGGTTGTCCTTCTTCGTCGGCAACACGATGCTCGAATTGGCTTCCAGAAGATGGTTGCCCATCGTGATGACCGGGCCCGCGATCTGCGGTTCGACGATCTCGGCTATGTCACCGTCGATGATGCCCGTGGTCACAGCCACGAACCGAGCCTTCAGCTCACTGGTGTCGGCGATGAATACCCCTTGCTGGTTGTTTCGTTTGACCAGTGCGGCCAGCGGAACCAGCGTCGCATCCTCGTGCCTGGTGAACTCGACTTGGGCCCGCACGAACATCCCCGGCTTGAGCAGTTGATCCGGATTGGGGATTTCGATCTCCACCCGAGCCTGTCGCGAGCTCTCCTGTAGCAGCGGAGCGATGCGTACGATGCTGCCCACGAAATCCTGGCTGGGGTAGGCATCCGTGGTAATGACCGCTTGCTGGCCGACCTTCACCTTGGGGTAGTCACGCTCGATGACATGAACAACCGCAGTCAGAGGGTCGTTCCGCAGAATCGAGACAATGGGCTCGTTGGCCTGCAGCAGTGCGCCTTCGTCGACGAAACGCTCTCCGACCACGCGGGTTTCATCGTCATCCTCCCAGAAGGCCTGGACCTTCGTGTACGAGAGCTTCAGTTGGGCAGCCTTCAACGCTGCTTCTCTCTGGGCCACTTGTGCCTCGGAGACCTTGAGCTGCGCCTGGCGGGCGTTGAGGGTGGCCTCTGCTTCGTCGAGCTCGGAAACAGAGGCAATCTGCTTTTCGCGTAGCGCCTTGGCCCGTTCGTATTCGCGCTTGGCCATGTCCAGATCGCTGGCCGAATTCTCTACATTGGCTTTGGCCACTTGCCATTCGGCCCTGGCCTGCTCGACCTGCTGGGTGAATTCAGCGTCGTCGATGGTGGCGATCATCTGGTTTTGCCGCACAGTGTCGCCGACGTGAACGAGCAACTCCTTGAGCCACCCGGAAACCTTGGGTGCGACAACGAATTGCGACTTAGGCAGCAGTGAGCCGGTGAAGGTTGCAACGTCGCGAATGACGCCTCGCTGCGCCGGCTGCGTCTCAACGGCCACCGCGATAGCCGCACGGTTGCCGGTTCGCACGTCAGGCGCGGCGACTATGCGTCGGTACACTTCCCAGCCGACCGCCGCCACGACCGCGATCGCCAGGACCCCCACGAGGAGCTTCTTCATTCCTGTCTTCCTGATAACCTTCTGAGTGGTTGCTCCTGACCATGCCATCGTACCACAATTTCACTTGCCGTCTATCCTTTTCTTGCGGCTGCGCGGGGGTGTTCGCGACGGGTGTGGAAGACGGGTCCGAAAAGGGCGTCACTTGGTCCGACATAGCGATGTGCCGGAATTCTGCACCAACTGCTGGCTTGTCAGAGGAATATCAGCCAGCATGTTTCCGGACAAGACGCCGCGGCTCCGTCGTCCGCTGGTTGAGCGTGTCGAAACAGGACCGGCTGCCGCCCCAGCCTGTGCCGGGAGCTTTGCTGGACGAGACCGGTCAAATCAGGTAACCTAACAGGCGCTGCGGTCTTCTCCGCACACGTGACAAGGTCGCAAGCTGCGATGGTCGGAAAGGGTCAGACGTATGAGAGCAACCCACCTATCGGCCCTGGTATGCATAGTGGTCTGCACCGGCATGGCACACGGGGCGGCCTCGGCCCCGCAAGGCAAGGTGGCGCCCAAGCCCCTCTTCCGGGATCCCATTTACGACGGCGCTGCCGATCCCGTGCTTTGCTGGAATCGCGCCGAGAACAAGTGGTTCATGTTTTACACGAACCGCCGCGCCAACGTGCCGAACACGCCCGGCGTCACCTGGGTCCACGGCACACCCATAGGTGTCGCCGAGTCGTCCGACGGCGGTGCGACCTGGGCCTATCGTGGCAAGGCCAACATCTCCTATGGCGGCGAGGACATAAGCTATTGGGCCCCCGAAGTGATCGAACACGACGGCACGTACCACATGTACCTGACCTTCGTGCCGGGTGTTTTTCGCGATTGGGGGCATCCGCGCGACATTGTGCACCTGACCAGCAAGGACCTGCTCAAGTGGGACTATCAGTCCACGCTCAAGCTCTCATCCGATCGCGTCATCGACGCCTGCGTGTTTCGATTGCCCGATAATACCTGGCGTCTCTGGTACAACAACGAGCGCGATCGCAAGTCGATCTACTATGCAGACAGCAACGACCTCTACACTTGGCAAGACAAAGGCAAAGCCACCGGTGTCGGCGACCGTCCCGGTGAAGGTCCCAAGGTCTTTCGCTGGCACGGCTACTACTGGATGGTGGTGGACATTTGGGATGGGCTGGGGCTCTATCGCTCGACCGACGCGCTCAATTGGGAGCGGCAGCCGCAGGATTTGGTGAAGGAGCCGGGCAAAGGAACGGACGACGGCGTCAAAGGCGGACACCCGGATGTGGTCGTCAGCGGCGACCGGGCCTTTCTGTTCTACTTCACACATCCCGGCCGGGTCCCCGGCGCCGGGGGCGATGGCTATGAGATGCGGCGCAGCTCGATTCAGGTTGTCGAGCTGGCGTACGAAGACGGTCGCATCACCTGCGACCGCGACAAACGGACATACATCCGGCTGCTGCCGGTCGAGGAAGGCAAATGAGATTCGGCGTCCCTACTTGGTCTACGGATCGCCTGTCTTGCCGAATCATCTGGGTCGGCCTCTTTGCCGCTGTGCTCATTGCCCGTCAGGGCAAGGCAGCAACCGAGCCGATCCAGGTTCCCGCGTTTCCGGGCGCCGAAGGCTTCGGCGCTCATGCCGCCGGCGGTCGCGGCGGTCGCGTGATCGAAGTGACCAACCTCAACGACAGCGGTCCCGGATCGCTGCGCGAGGCCGTCGTAGCGGCGGGGCCGCGCATCTTGGTCTTTCGCGTGGCGGGAGTGATCGCGCTGGAAAAGCCGATCGTTGTGCGGAATCCGTTCCTGACGCTGGCCGGACAGTCGGCCCCGGGCGACGGCGTCTGCCTGCGGAACTACGCCTTTGTCGTGGCGACCCACGATGTTGTCATACGCTACCTGCGCAGCCGGTGCGGCGATCTGGGCGGGCGGCAGGAAGATTGCATCGATCTGGCCCACGGCGCGCGCAACGTCGTGCTGGATCACTGTTCGGCCTCGTGGTCCATCGACGAGGTGCTCTCGCTGGCCGGCAACGTGGCCGATGTCACCGTGCAGTGGTGCATCATCGCCGAGTCGCTTGACGACAGCAAGCATCCGAAGGGCCCTCACGGCTGCGGCTCCCTGGTGCGCGCCAACGGCAGGGTCACGCTGCACCACAACCTCTGGGCGCACAACCGCACGCGCAACGTGCGTCTGGGGGACAACTACGGCCGGCCGCCGTATCCTGTGTTCGACTTCCGCAACAACGTCATCTACAACTACGGCCAGACCTGCACGGGCAGCACGCAGGGGCGTTTCGCGATCAACTACGTGGCCAACTACCTCCGCCCGGGGCCTAGCAGCCGGACGAGTCATCCGATCAGTGTCGACAGTCCGTCGGACATGCGGTTCTACATTAGCGACAACGTTTTCGATGGGAACAAGGCGCTGACCGAGGACAACACGCAGTTCTTCAGCGTGGTGGAGATTGATGGGCAGCGCCAAGTTGAGATCGTCGCCGAGCCGTTCGACATGCCTTTGGTGCGGACCAGTTCCGCGGAGGATGCGTGTGAGGCGGTCTTGGCTGGCGCGGGGGCGTCGCTGCCCGTCCGGGACGCCGTGGATGCCCGCGTCGTGGCCGACGCGCGGAACCGCACCGGGTCGGTCATCGACTCGCAGACGCAAGTCGGCGGTTGGCCGGAGTATCGCTCAGCGCCGCCGGCCCCCGACAGCGATCACGACGGCATGCCTGATGATTGGGAGCGGCGACACGGCTTGAATCCGCACGATCCCGCAGACGGCTCGTCCGACAAGGATGGCGATGGCCATACCAACGTCGAGGAATTCCTCAACGACACCGATCCGGCCCGACGCCTGCAATGAACGCAGACCCGGCTGCGTCTTGGCAGCAAGAAGGGAGTGTTTGTATGCGAGAAACAACCACACTGTGGTCGAGGTGGTTCGTCGTGGCCACGCTGACAGTGGCGCTGGCCGGGCTGAACAGGTCCTTTGGGAGTTGGAGAAATGTTGCCGTAAGGGCGGCGCGACAACGGTGAAAGGGGCAAACGGTGGCTTCAAGGCGACACGCCCGAATGTGGATTGGTTTGGCCGCACTGACACTCGCAGTGCTCAGTGCCAGCCTCAGTGCCGAAGATCGCATCGACCGGCACGCGCTGGTGACACGGCACAACGTCACGCTCACCAAGCCTGATCCACTGGTGCCGCTGAGTGTCGGCAACGGCGAATTCGCCTTCACGGCCGACATCACGGGCTTGCAGACGTTTTCCGAATTCCACGCGCAGGGCACGCCGCTGTGTACGCAGTCGCATTGGGGGTGGCACCGCATGCCCAACCCGGAAGGATACACGCTGGCCGACGCCTGGACGGAGTATGACGTGGATGGCCGCAAAGTGCCCTATGCCGACGGCGCCGGCTCGCGCGGCTATTCCGCTGCCGCGACTTGGCTGCGTGCCAATCCGCATCGCCTGCACTTGGGACGGGTCGGATTGCGCATGACCAAGGCAGACGGCGCGTCCGTCTCTATCGAGGATTTGGATAACACGTCGCAAACGCTCGACCTCTGGGCCGGACTGCTGACGAGTGACTTTTCGGTAGACGGTGAGCCGGTCAAGGTCATGACGGTTTGTCATCCGACGCGCGACGTGCTGGCGGTTCGCATCGAGTCGCCGCTATTGCAGTCGAGACGATTGGCTGTCGCGCTGGCGTTTCCATACGGCAAGGCTGACTGGCGCGACGCCGCTGATTGGGACAGTCCGGATCGACACACGACGAAGTGCCAGATCGCCGGCGACGGTGTTGAGCTGACGCGAATCCTCGACGAAGACCGTTATTACCTTCGGGTAGCGTGGTCGCAGGGGGCGGAAATCCGCAAGAGGTCACAGCATGAGTACGAGATTTATCGGCGGGATGATCGGCCTTTGGAAATCGTGTTCACGTTCTCCCCGAGGATCGAGGAGACGCAAGATGTTGCGTCTCTACAGTCCGATTTCGAGGCAGTCCGCGCCGCGGCGGCGCACCATTGGGAGCGGTTCTGGAGCACGGGCGGCGCGATCGACTTCTCCGCGTGCACCGATCCGCGTGCGACCGAGTTGGAGCGGCGCGTTGTGCTGTCGCAATACCTGATGGCCATTCAGTGTTCCGGCTCGCGTCCCCCGCAGGAGACGGGGTTGGTCTACAACAGTTGGTTCGGCAAGTTCCACCTGGAGATGCACTGGTGGCACGCGGTGCATTTTGCCCTGTGGGATCGCCTACCTTTGCTGGAACGCAGCTTGGGGTGGTACCAGGCGATCCTGCCGAAGGCCCGCGCGACGGCTCAGATGCAAGGCTACCCGGGCGCCCGCTGGCCCAAGATGACGTGCCCCGACGGGAGCGAAAGCCCGAGTTCCGTCGGCGTGTTTCTCATCTGGCAACAGCCGCACCCGATCTACTATGCCGAACTGTGCTATCGTGGCCACAGCGACCGAGAGACACTCGCACGCTATCGTGACATCGTATTCGAAACCGCCGAGTTCATGGCTGCGTATCCAGTTTGGGACGAGGAGGGCCGGCGCTACGTGTTGGGACCTGCCCTGATCCCGGCCCAGGAAAGCTACGGACGCTACCGCGCCCGCACGCTCAATCCAACCTTCGAGTTGGCCTACTGGTACTGGGCCCTTGATACCGCCCAGAAATGGCGGCAGCGACTTGGCCTGGAGCGCGAGCCGAAATGGGACCGTGTGATGCAACACCTCTCCCGCCCGACGGCCCGCGAGGGCATCTACACAGGGATTGAGACCGATCCCTGCACGATTCGTGAAGATCACCCGTCGATGGTGGCGGCGCTGGGATTCGTGCCGCAAACGCCTTTGGTCGATCCGGACGTTATGGAGCGCACGCTCGACAGCGTAATGCAGGATTGGGACTGGCCGAGCACGTGGGGTTGGGATTATCCTATGCTGGCCATGACAGCGGCCCGGCTGGGCGCGCCCGAAAAGGCCGTGGACGCCTTGTTTGTCGACGCACAGAAAAACCGGTACCTGGCCAACGGTCACAACTATCAGTCGGCGCGACTGCCGGTGTACCTGCCCGGCAATGGCGGGCTGTTGACGGCGGTGGCGATGATGGCCGCGGGTTGGGACGGCGCTCCGGACCGCGCGTGTCCAGGCTTCCCCAATAACGGGAAGTGGAACGTTCGCTGGGAAGGACTGCGGCGCATGCCGTAGGGGCGAATAATTATTCGCCCTCGCGTGCCTTAAACGTGTCCGTAAGGGCATATGTGTACGGGCGGGTTTGAAACCCGCCCCTACCGGCGTCACTGCGAACGAGAAAGGAAGGTTGTCTCTATGAGGAACGTCTTGAAGACTCGCCGCGTTTTGTCTGTGGCGGTGCTCGTGCTGCTGTCGGTGTCTATGCTTCGTGCCCAGCGGGTGGTGGAGGACTTCAACCGGGGGTGGCGTTTCGCCAAGGGCCGGCAGGACGAGCTGGTCGCACAGGCGACCTTCGACGATTCCAGTTGGGAACTGGTGCAACTGCCGCACGACTGGGCAATCGCCGGGCCGTTCAATGCCAACGAAGATGGCTACGCCGGCAAGCTGCCCTGGCGCGGCGTCGGCTGGTATCGCAAGACGTTCGCGTTGAACAAGGCTGCGGAAGGGCGGCGCGTATGTTTCGACTTCGATGGTGTGATGGCGTTCCCCAAGATCTATGTGAATGGGCAGTTGGCAGGTCAGTGGGACTATGGCTACATGGCGTTCCGGGTGGACGCGACGCCGTATGTGAAGCCGGGCCAGACCAACGTGATCGCCGTCGAAGCCGATACGAGACAACACGGAACGCGCTGGTATCCTGGCGCCGGCATCTATCGCAAGGTCGAACTGGTGATTTGCGACCCAGTGCACATCGCCCAGTGGGGGACGTACGTCACGACACCCGAGATCAGCGATGCGTCGGGGATCGTTCGTGTGTGTTCGACCATTGACAACCACCTCGACGCCGCATCCGATATCATGGTGGAGGTGGCGGTCCTCAATCCCCGAGGTCGTTCAGTAGCGACTGCGAAGAAGAAGGCGTCGGTGCCGGCTGGCCAGTCTGCCGAAGTGGAGCAGTCGTTGGTCGTCAAGAAGCCGCAGCGCTGGGACGTGACCGACCCCGTGCTGTACAGAGTCAAGACCACGGTTCGCGCGGGCGGCAAGGTGGTCGACGTGGACGAAACGCCTTTCGGCATTCGCACGTTCAAGTTCACCGCCAACGACGGGTTCCATCTCAACGGTCGCCGTCTGCAACTCTACGGCGTGTGCCTACACCACGACCAGGGTCCGCTGGGCGCGGCCTTCTACATGCGGGCGATGGAGCGGCAGTTGGAGATCATGCGCGACATGGGCGTCAACGCCATTCGCACGAGTCACAATCCGCCGGCGGCAGAGTTGCTCGACCTGTGCGACCGCATGGGGTTCGTCGTATGGGACGAGGCGTTCGACAAATGGGACGACAAGGCCGACCGCGTCAATGGTCAGCCGCCACTCGAAGAGTACGGCGAGAAGCAGATCCGCAATCTGACGCTGCGCGACCGCAATCATCCGTCCGTGGTGTGCTGGTCCATTGGCAATGAGATCAACAACCAGCCCTACGATAGAGAAGGCAAGTCGCCGGAGCGCGTCAAATTCATGAGCGATTTCTTCCGCAAGCACGACCCGACCCGGCCGGTCGGCATGGCCTGCCACATCCCCGGCACGGTCGATGAGCCGATCCTCGACGCGCTTGATCTGACAGGTTGGAACTATGCCCGCCGATACGCCCGCTACCGGGAGAAGTATCCCGACAAACCGATCCTCTATAGCGAGTCGGCGTCGACGCTGAGCACACGCGGCTTCTACGAGCTGCCGCTGCCGAGCCGCAAGACCGAGTACTCCAGGGAGTCTCAGGTCGACTCCTACGATTTAAATGCCGCAGCGTGGTCGGACATCCCGGATGTCGAGTTCCAACTGATGACCGACGACAGCTTCGTGGGCGGTGAGTTCGTCTGGACCGGCTTCGACTATCTGGGTGAGCCGACGCCTTTCAGCCGCCAGGCACGCAGCTCCTACTTCGGCATCGTTGACCTGTGTGGTATCCCGAAGGACCGGTTCTATCTGTATCGCAGTTACTGGCGACCCAACACGACGACCGTGCATATCCTGCCTCATTGGAACTGGCCCGACCGCGTCGGCCAGG
>CAZGRF010000034.1:12408-15760 GCA_964527825.1 uncultured Pirellulales bacterium | reverse complement strand
TCAAGGATGGCGACGAGGTCGAGATCGACTACGACGCCGGCGTGATCCAGGACAGAACGAGCAAGGCGAAGATCACATTCCAGCCGCTGCCCGATTTCGCGCTGGAGATCATCAAGGACGGCGGCCTGCTCGACCATATAACCAAGACCGCCAAGTGACGCGTTGCGCGGGCGATGACGGGCCGATGGAATTCTGTGAAAACTGGCAGCTCGGGCGATATAATCGCTGTGATGACTGGGCCCAATAGGGGATCCCAGAACGGAATGCCAACTGACGTAGGTCATACGTATTGAGAAAAGGAGAACCGAAGGTGTACAAGATCGCAGTCATGCCCGGCGACGGGACAGGGCCGGAGGTGACGGCCGAAGCAGTGAAAGTGTTGAAGGCCGCGGCCGGCAAGTTCGGTTTCAAGGTCGAGCTGACCGAATTCGATTTCGGCGGTGAGCGCTACAAGCGCACGGGCGAGACCCTGCCCGACAGTGGTGTCGAAGAGCTGCGGCAGTTCGATGCGATTCTACTGGGCGCGATCGGCCATCCCGATGTCGCACCGGGGATTCTCGAAAAGGGCATTCTGCTCAAGGCGCGGTTCGAGCTGGATCAGTACATCAACCTGCGTCCGGTGAAGCTTTATCCGGGGGTCGAGACGCCGCTGAAGGACAAAGGCCCCGAGCACATCGACTTCGTGGTCGTGCGCGAGAACACGGGCGATCTGTACACGGGCACAGGCGGCTTCACGATGAAAGGGACGCCGCACGAGGTGGCGGTGCAGTCGGCCGTGTACACGCGCTTCCAGGTCGATCGCTGCCTCAAGTACGCCTTCGAGTACGCCAGGAAGCACGGCAAGAAGGCACGGGGCAAAGGCGAGACGAACACGCTGGCCCTGTGCGGCAAGACCAACGTGCTGACATACGTCTATGATCTGTGGGAGCGGGCCTTCCACGAGATGGGCAAGGCCGAGTATCCCGACATCGCGCGCGAGTATTACCACGTCGACGCCACGTGCATGTGGATGGTGAAGAACCCCGAGTGGTTCGACGTGATCGTCACGGGCAACATGTTCGGGGACATCATCACCGATCTCGGCGCGATGATTCAGGGCGGCATGGGCGTCGCCGCGGGTGGCAACCTCAACCCCGAGGGCGTCAGCATGTTCGAGCCCATCGGCGGCAGCGCGCCGAAGTACACGGGCAAGGGCGTCATCAATCCGCTGGCCGCGATCTGCGCCGCGCAAATGATGCTCGCGACGCTGGGCGAGGAGAAGGCCGCCGATGCCATCGAGCAGGCCGTGATGTGCGTGACCGCCAACAAGCTCAAGAGCCTCGCCGCCGGACGCATGGGCTATTCCACCGCGCAGGTCGGCGACCTCGTCGCTGAGAAAGTCGCGTGAAGAGGTCATCCGACATGTGCATGGAACAGCCCACAAGGGTCTCATCCATATCGCCCACTGTTCTGAGCCTACCGAAGATTATCGTTGGCCAGCAATATGGGAAGTGGACAATTGGGCATGCATGGGTATGATGGCACAAAAGGAGAAGAGCCATGAAGCCGAATATCAGCACCTTGACGATTGATGGCTTCCGAGCGTTTCGGCAATTGAAGATCGATGGTCTCGGACGGGTGAATTTGATCACGGGCCGAAACAATACGGGGAAATCATCCGTGTTGGAAGCCCTACGAATCCTCGCTTCTGATGCATCGCCATCTGTGATTCGTGACATTCTGCGATTTCGTGAGGAAGATGCCGGCGAAATGGAAGAATCCGCAAGAGCACTGGATTCAGAAGGCGTTTTCCAGTTATCCAACCTGTTCCATGGGTTTCCTCAGTTCTCCGAAGAGCTTGAGCCCATTGTGATTGCCTCGAATGGCGCATCACGTTCTATGCGGCTCTCTATGACTGCGGGTTGGTATTCCGAGAAGCGGGAACCTGACGGCTCTAGAAAACTGATCCGTCAGGAGAAGATGCTCTTTGACGAGGGCGAGGCTTTACCTGCGCTGGAGATTGAGACTGGCGGGGCGCAACGTATTCTGCCGTTGGACTTCATGCGTCGATACCCTCCGTACCGCAATCGTTTGGCGCGGATGGATGCAGATGAACCCCGTTTGCCATGTGAGTCCGTGAGTCCTTATGTAGGTGAGGAGACAGCAACGCTCGGGCCCTTGTGGGACAAGATCGCCCTATCAGATCGAGAGAAAGATGTCGTCGATGCGCTACGCATCATCGATCCGGAGATATCGGCCGTCTCCATGGTTGGTGGAGAAGGGCCACGGCGGACACGCACCGCAATAGTCCGGGCTACGGGGTTTCCCCGACCGGTCCCGCTCCGCTCGTTCGGCGATGGCCTGAACCGCCTCTTCGGGATCATACTCTCCTTGGTCAACGCAAAGGACGGTCTGCTGCTAATCGACGAGTTCGAAAACGGCATGCATCACACGGTTCAGACTGATGCCTGGAGAGCCGTCTTCAGACTGGCCTGTCAGCTTGATATCCAAGTTGTGGCCACGTCTCACAGTTGGGATTCCATTGAGGCATTTCAGAAAGCAGCAAGCGAGGACCCCGGTCAGGGAGTCCTGATTAGATTGTCGCGCAGGGGTGACGACATCATTCCGACGCTATTCCGTGAAGACGAATTGGCTGTTGCTGCTCGCGAGCGCATTGAGGTACGCTGATATGACCGCCAGGAAGATCCTTCTGGTCGAGGGCAATGACGATGAACATGTTATGAAGCACGTGTGTGGAACGCGGAGTGTTCAGAGAATAGATGAGATCAAGCCACAAGGCAATGTTGAGCAGTTGCTAGAGAACTTACCGGTTCGCCTGAAAGAGAGTGACGTTAAGATCCTCGGCGTTGTCATCGACGCCGACACAGACCTCGCTGCTCGCTGGCAGTCTCTTCGCGACCGTCTGGCAGAGGCGGGATACCGGAGCATTCCTGCAGATCCTTTGCCGGACGGCACCATCCTTGACCCGCCAGCCGGCACGTTGTTGCCACGAGTCGGGATCTGGATTATGCCCAACAACCAGACCAAGGGCATTCTGGAAGATTTCTTGCGATTCTTGATTCCTGAGGAGTCCCGCCTGTTCAAGCATGTTCAAGCCAGCGTTGCGAACATACCCAATGGAGAACGACGGTTCAGCCAACTCGCCGAGCCAAAGGCTATCGTCCATACATGGCTGGCATGGCAAAAGGAACCGGGCAAGCCCTTGGGAACAGCCATTACGGCTCGGTACCTCGATCCGGACGTGGAACAGGTAAGTATCCTTGTATCCTGGCTGAATCGTCTCTTCTTCCAATAGTCTCACGCCAGCGGCACGAACGGTCGAACAGCTCTCGTTAACGCAGCGACAAGCGTG
>CAZGRF010000034.1:3395-12398 GCA_964527825.1 uncultured Pirellulales bacterium | reverse complement strand
GATCTCATCCTCCTCTTCAGAATCCCTTTTTACAAACAGCGAGGTCAGATGGTCAGGTTCATCCGCCCTCGTGTTTCCGTTCTTGATTTGACGGACTATGCCCGCAAACCTAACGCCAGACTATTTCAAGGCCGAGCAGTGGTATCGCAGTGCCGCGACCAACGAGGAGAAGATCCTCGCGCTGGAGCAAATGCTGGCGGTGATCCCCAAGCACAAAGGGACCGAGCATCTCCAGGCGGACCTGAAGCGCAAGCTCAGCCAGCTCCGCGATGCTGCGACCCAGCAGAAGAAGACCGGCAAACACGTCGACGTTTTTCACGTGCCGCGCTCGGGGGCCGGACAGGTGGTGCTGCTGGGCACGCCGAACTCGGGCAAGAGCGCCATCCTCGCGGCCCTGACCAATGCCAAGGTCAACGTGGCGGATTTCCCGTTCGCTACGCACGCCCCCGTGCCGGGGATGGTCCAGTACGAAGATGTGCAGATTCAACTCGTGGACACGCCGCCGATCACCGCCGACTACATGGCCCCGGGCCAGGTCGGGACATACCGTAACTGCGATCTGATCGCCATCGTGATCGACTTGTCACAGGACGTGGAGGAGCAACTCCTGATCCTGCTGGACGTCCTCGAATCGCGCTCGTTGCTGGCCGACGAGAAGACGCCCGCCGTGGATGGCCAGGGCAACGTCCTGGGCCGCAAGGCTTTCTGCCTGTGCACCAAGGCCGACATCGCGACCGACGGCGCGTTCGAGCTGGCGCAGAAGTCGTGTGACAAGCCACTGCCGTTCGTGAAGGTCTCCGCCGAGACAGGCGAAGGAATGGACACGTTCGCGCGCTTCCTTTTCGACGAACTGCGGATCATCCGGGTCTACGCCAAGCCGCCCGGCAAGCCGGTCGATATGAAAGACCCCTTCACCCTGCCGGCCGGCGCGACCGTCCAGGACCTGGCCAAGGCCATCCACCGCGAGCTGGCCGAGAAGCTGAAATCGGCCAAGTGCTGGGGCACCGGCGTCTACGACGGCCAGAACGTCCAGCTCACCCACACCCTCCACGACAAAGACGTCGTCGAACTGCACTTCGGATAGACTCCTAATGTTCTTTCGCACATGGACCTAGGCCATCACGCGAAAGAGAAACCGCGCGAGATTTGCATGTGGCGCTGAGTATTTCCGGCCGGCGCACGTCTTGTTAAGAAGAGAACGCCGGTTGTGCCACGCGCCCGCGGACGCGGCGCTAACGCGGCCGGCTTGGGAGGACGAGAAGATGACACGGCATGAAGGGCTACATCTATACGAAGAGATCATGCTCCTGGCCCTGCGGGACAAGGAAGGCACGGTGGCCTCCGGAGCGATGTACAACTATGCCGTCGGCGGAGCTGTCCTGGCCGAGTTGCTGCTGAGTGGCCGCGTGTGCATAGACCAACCAAGACCGAGGAAACAACTTGTCACGCCAGTCAGTCCTGAGCCGGTAGGGGACGAATTGATCGACGAATGCCTGGGACGGATCACCGGCGCCAGGCGCCGGAGGGCGCCGGCCACCTGGGTCTCATCTTTTGGCGGCATCAAACGAGTTAAGCGCCGCGTGGCCGAGCAGTTGTGCCGGCGCGGGATCCTGGAGGAAGATCATGATAACGTGCTGCTGATCTTCACCCGGCGCGTCTATCCGGAAATCGATCCCGAGCCGGAGCGGAGACTGGTCGAGCGGCTGCGAAACGCCATCTTCACAGACACCGAGGACATCGATCCGCGAACGGTCGTGCTGGTTTCATTGGCCAGCAGCACCAACATCCTCCCGGCGGTGTTCAATAAGAAGGAGCTGAAGGCGCACAAGAAGCGAATTGCGCAGATCGCCAACGGCGAGATCACAGGCAAGGCCGCCAAGGACGCCATCGCCGCCGCGCAGACCGCGGCCATGGTCGCAGCTATGATGCCCGCCATGGTGGCAGGCACGATGGCCGCGGCCACACATTGAGCGGGCCCGCTCTCGTCGGAGCGGTAGCCTGTCACCGTTGTCCGGAATCGGTAGTGAACGCGCTGCGTAGGACCTGGCGAATCTCAGTGGGGTTGTGACAGATGCAATCAGGGGCGGTCGGAGCGAGTTCTTCCACGCTGCCGAAGCCGTAGGTCACGGCGAGGGTGCGCATGCCGTTGGCCTTGCCGGCGAGGATGTCACTGGCGCGATCGCCGATCATGACGGCCTGCCAGGGGCGACAGGCAATCTGTGTGAAAATGTGCGCGATCAACTCTGTCTTGTCGTCGAAGCGCCCGTCCAGCTCTGGGCCAAAGACATCCACGAAATACTTGTCCAGGCCGAAATGGCAGAGGATGCGCTCGGCGTAGACCTTCGGCTTCGATGTGACGACGTAGAGGATGAAGCCGTCGTCGTGCAACGAGCGCAGCAGCTCCGGAACTCCCGGGTAGATCTCTTGCTCGAAGAGGCCGACTGTGCCATAGCGTTCGCGGTAGTAGCCCACGGCCGCCTCGACCAATTCCGGATCGTCGGTCGAGAGCAGGCGCGGAAAGGTCCACCGCAGTGACGGCCCGATGTACTGGAGCAGCTCGGATTGCGGAGGCACGGGCCGGCCCAGACGCGCGAGCGCATGCTGGTGACATTTCGTCATCCCCTCTCTCGGATCGGCCAGCGTCCCATCCAAATCGAAGAAAAGCGTCGAGACCCTTGTGTCTGCCCCTGTCATTCAGCCAATCCACCAGAAAAAGCCGACCTGCGCCGTCCGTCGGCGACGGGAGCCCCTGCCATGCAAGGGGCAGGTGATTATGCCGCTTTTGGGCCACAGGTCAAGTGCCTGACATGGGAAGCTCCGATCTATGTACCCATCGATTCCGGAGCGGATCAGAGTGTTGGGCTTGC
Organism: uncultured Pirellulales bacterium; assembly: GCA_964527825.1. Classification (GTDB taxonomy): domain Bacteria; phylum Planctomycetota; class Phycisphaerae; order Sedimentisphaerales; family Anaerobacaceae; genus JAFGLV01. The sequence goes on along the minus strand of CAZGRF010000034.1, from coordinate 9,531 downwards.
ATTCGCGAATGCTTCGCTTAAAATGGGGCCTGGAAACAATGCCTCGCTTGAAAGGAGACGTGATGAACATTCGTCCGGCTGCATCCATCGTGCTTGTCGCGTTGTCTCTCGCCAGCCTCTGCTCCGCGTCCGAACGCACGCCGGCCGGAGGAACGTCCCAAGATTCTCTGCTCGGCACGGATGTCGGGATACACATCGACGCGAGTCAGACGGGCGCACCCATCTCGAAATACATCTATGGACAGTTCATCGAGCACCTGGGCCGGTGCATCTACGGCGGAATCTGGGCGGAGATGCTCGAGGATCGCAAATTCTTCTATTCCGTGGGCAGCGAGCCGTCGCCCTGGGAGATCATCGGGTCCACCGGCGGCGTAACCATGCAGAAAAAAGACGCGTTTGTAGGTGAGCACACGCCGGTGGTGCACGCCGCTGCCGGCATCCGCCAGCGCGAGCTGGGTCTGGTCCTGCAGAAACGGTACGAAGGCTACATCTGGGTCAAACCCGGGACAGCCGATGGCACGAACGTGGAGGTCTCTCTTACCTGGGGCGATACCACGGGGCAGCGCGAATCGATGTACTTCACCGTCAATGCAGGGCAGTACATTCGATGTCCGCTCAGCTTCAAGCCGGGCGTCTCGACCGACGAGGGGATGCTGGAGGTGCGCGTCAGCCGTGGCAGCGCCCTGATCGGCACGATCTCGCTGATGCCGGCCGACAACGTCCACGGGATGCGGGCCGACACGCTGAAGCTGCTCAGGCAGTTGAACGCCCCGGTCTATCGCTGGCCTGGCGGCAACTTCGTCAGCGGCTACAACTGGCGCAACGGCGTCGGGCCGCGTGACAAGCGCCCGCCCCGCAAGAACCCCGCCTGGCAGGGCATCGAGTACAACGACTTCGGCCTCGACGAGTTCGTGACGTTCTGCCGCGAAGTTGGAGCCGAGCCGATGATCGCGGTCAATTCCGGCTTCGGGGACGATTATTCCGCCGCCCAGGAGGTCGAATACGCCAATGGGTCGGCCGAGACACCGATGGGCCGATGGCGGGCCGAGAACGGACACGTCGAGCCCTACGCGGTCCAGTGGTGGTGCGTCGGCAACGAGATGTACGGCGCCTGGCAGCTCGGCCACATGGCGTTGAACCAGTACGTGCTCAAGCACAATCTGTTCGCCCAGGCGATGTGGGCGGTCGATCCCAGCATCAAGCTGATCGGCGTCGGCGCGGTCGGCAACTGGTCGGAGGGGATGCTGACGCAGTGCGCCGACCACATGAACCTCATCAGCGAGCACTTCTACTGTCAGGAGCGAGATTCGGTCCCGGCCCACGCCAGCCTGATCCCGGACGCCGTGCGGAGAATCGTTGACGCGCATCGCGACTACCGCGAGCGGCTCAATTCGCTCAAGGACAAGGACATCCGCATCGCGATCGACGAATGGAACTACTGGTACGGCCCGCACGTCTTCGGCGAGCTCGGGACGCGGTACTTCATGAAGGACGCGCTGGGCATCGCCGCGGGCCTGCACGAAATGACCCGCCAGAGTGACCTGGTCTTCATGGCCAACTACGCCCAGACGGTCAACGTCATCGGCGCGATCAAGACCACCAAGACCGCCGCGGCCTTCGAGACCACGGGGCTTGTCTTGAGACTCTATCGAAACCATTTCGGGACCGTTCCCGTGGCTGTGACGTCGAACACGTACCCGCTGGACGTGGCCGCGGCCTGGAGCGCCGACCGCACGGCGTTGACCATCGGCGTAGTCAATCCCACCGAGCAGGCCTGGGCGCTGCCGCTGCGGATCGAAGGCGCCGACCTGGAAGGCTCAGGCCAGGTATGGGTGATTGCGAACAGCGACCCGATGGCGTACAATCACCCGGGCAAAGTGCCGAGCGTGATGATTGACGCTCAGCCGTTGACCGGCGTGTCCAACGCACTGACGGTGCCCGGCTACAGCGTGAGCCTGTACGAGCTGAGGGTGCGGTAAGCCGCAATAGGCCCTGTGGATCCAATCGGACCCATCCACTCGAGATCTCGATAGGAGACAATCGCGTCATGGAATGCAAGAAAGACAGAAACATGAAGAACTGCAACTGTTCCTACCCAGGCTGCGGCAAGAAAGGGATGTGCTGTGAATGCCTGAGCTATCATCTTTCCTCGCGCGAACTGCCCGCCTGCTGTTTCCCCGACGACGTCGAGCGCACCTACGACCGCAGCTTCAAAGCCTTTGCCAAGGCCTGGAAGCTGTAGCCCTGCGTGCCGGACGCCATGGCCAACAACGAGGGCCGGGTCCAATGCAACTGACCCGGCCCTCTTAACACCCAAGGTGGTTGACGCGCATCATCAGCAGGGACTGCCTATCGCCCCTCAAGCCCTTTCAACTCGTCGGCAGTCACGTCCCGGGCAGTCAAGTCACCGAAGATGACGCGGTACTTGCCGCCGGTGGTCTTCCAGCGAATCAGGACCTTGTCGACATCCGCGGCCCGGACGATGTCACCATGATAGGCTACGTCCTTCTTCTCGCGGACCAGCTTGTCGTGATAGGCCGTCGCGAAGAAGATGTTGTAGATCTTCTGCTTCTTTGTTTCTTCCGGCACATTGGCAAGTGCTTCAGTCTTGAGCGCGTCCACCTCTTTGATCGTGGACTTGGCCTCCAGGCTGGCGGGGTAGCGCCCACCGGTGAGCTCGGCAAAGGTCTTCAAGCCGGCGACCAGGTCTTTCTCGCTCAGACTCAGCATCCGCGCCACCAGACTGCGATTTTCGGGCGGAATGTCCCCTCCCAGAGCCATCGCCGTGTCAACCAGTGCCTCTTTGTCGGATACGTCCTCGGACACAGGCTCGGTCTCGGGCGCCTGGGGCAGTTCTTCAGCGGATACTTCGCGAACACTCATATCGCCATAGATGACGCGGTACGTCTGCGACCCTTGCGGGCGGTACCAGAAGATCGGTGTCGTAGCATCGCCGAAAGTCACCCCTTGGCCCGCATAGTGCCAGTCACTGTCGGCGGGCAGTTGCTGCACGAAAAGCCAGCCCCGTGCCATCTTCATGACCGTCTGCTGCAACTGTATCATGCGCTCTTCGGACGGCTCGACGCCCTCGTCCTTCATCTTCATTTGTTGGAGCCTGACGAAGTCTGTCGACGCGTTCATGTCCACCGTCGTAGGTAGGTTGCCGTCGATGTGTCCGGCCCACAGGCGGAACATCTCGATCAGGTCCGCCTCAGTCGGTTCCGACGCGTCCATCTGCATGGTTCGTATGGTGTAATCGGCAGGTATCTCCTGGTCGAAGAGAATATCGTCTATCTCGACGTTGAAGACGATGTCGGTCATCGTGTAGGTCGTCGGCCCGGTGGTGTACTTCAATTCCACCGGGAGATTCGTGCGCGGGTCGGCCCACAGCGTCATATCGACTTCTGGTTTTCGAATGCGGTAGCCGATGGCCTCCACCCCGGCGATCTGCGCCTGGCCCAGCGACTCGACCGATTCATCATCAGCCGCTTCGGCTTCCTCCAGTCGCCTCCTGATCTCCCCGAACATGTTGAACTGGCCCAGCTTCTCATCGGGGATGTTCTGCATCTCAATGACCACTGCCTGCTTCCGTGCCGGCATGAGCGTGACGATCTTGCCCTTCTCGAAGTCGCTGATGACAATCGTGCTGCCATCGGTAGTCGTCTGGCGCATGCGGATCGGCTCGGCGTACAGGCAATCGAAAGCCTGAGCTGGCGCGTCCTCCACGGCCATCGTCATCTTGAACGCAGCCGTCTTGACGCTGAGAAACGACTGCACTACATCCGCAAAGGCCACGCTCGAGCGGCTCGTCACGTTGAGGCCGACCCACAACACGGCGACGATCGCGGCCGCCGCAGCCAACTTTGTAATTGGTGTTCTCATCATGATTCTCCAGGTCGGGACCAGGCGGTCCGTCGGTTGGAGCCGATGTCTGGGGAAGGCATTCAAGAGCTGCGCCTTCAGGGCGTCGCGATGCTCGACATTGACGCCATCGAGCGGAATGTCTTTAACGAACTCTTCGATATATCTCTCGTTGTCGTCCATAGTCTTCACCCCCTGCTGTTTCTGCCGGCCTCCAGCTTCTTACGCAGCCTGGCGGTGGCCCGCGAGAGCCGGGTGCTTACCGTAGAGGGTCGTTCTCCCAGACAAGCGGCTATCTCGGTTAACTTCATGTTCTCGAAAAAACGCAACGTGATGACGGTTTGATACGCAGGCCTAAGGCTCAGGAGGGCCTGTTTGAGCAAGGCCTTCCTGTCTCCGACGTCGTCGTCGCAATTAAGGGTCAGAGTGGCATCCGGCCGTCTATTCCCGACGAGTCTCTGGATCAACGTCGATCTCCTTCGGACGTCGCGCAGATGGTCATTGACCGCATTGGTGGCGATGCGAAGCAACCAGTTCCGGAAACTGGCCGGAGGCCCATCGAACGAACCCAGGTTGTGCATGACCTTGAAGAAGATTGTCGAGGTCACATCCTCAGCCGAGTGCCGGTCAAACAAGCGGCGGACACAATAGCGAAACACGTCCTGATAGTGCAGGAGATAAAGCTCCGCAAAGGCATTCGGATCACTACACGCCCTCTGGATAAGATCGGAATGCCCGTCTTCCACACTGTTCATCTCTGTTTGCCTTCGTATCCAGGTTGTGCATGTTCTTGCCGTCATCGCGATCATAAACGGACCGCGAGCCCGCAATGTCTCAAGAAATATCGAAAGAATCGACAGAAATCCTGGAAATGGGGCGAAGGGACCGGCTCCAGACCAATCTGGGGGGCTCCTTAGCATCCCGCGACACTCGTCCAAACCAGGTTCCTTCGCCGCGTGCCTGCGAACGTCAGCCTCATAGATGACCCGCCGCCCCGGTACGCCACCGCCAAAGCGGCAGCTTGTCTCCAAATCGCCCGGAGAAGGACCTTTCCTCGAGAGCGTCCACGTCTCACAAGCATAACGACGGAGCCCCGCCATTATCTTGCGGCTTGGGAGAATTCGTTGTCGATGCCTTGCGCGTGCCGGCTTGGCCTATGCCCAGCAGCAGGAGGGGCTACCGGCTCAGTCTCTCGACGAGATCGGTGACGATCTGGTCGTGGCTCTTGGCGGTGCAGTCGATGGTGATTTGGGCGTAGCGGCGGTAGAGGGGTTGGCGCTGGTCGTAAAGGGAGCGAACGGTCTGGCCCGGCTCGATGACCACGCCGCGAGTGTTGAGATTCGCCAGCCGCGCTTCGATCTGCGCGACGGGCAGGTCGAGGTGAACGATGACGCCGTGGGCGGCCAAGCGCCGCATGGCCTCCTCGCTGTAGACGACGCTGCCGCCGGTGGCAATCACGGCGCTGGTCAGATCGATGCAGAGCGTGTGTTCCTCCTCGATCTTGCAGAAAGCAGCCAACCCGTCGGAATCGATAATCTCCTGCAGCGACCGGCCTTGGATGGCCTGGATGAAGACCTCGCTATCGAGGAAGTAACGCCCGAGGGCCTTGGCCAGCAGCACGCCGACCGTACTCTTGCCGACACCCGGCATGCCGATCAAAACGATGTTCTTGTCCGTCAGGTCCATGCTTCGCCCCAGGGTAACGACACCCAAGCCCAAGAGCAACCTGAGGGAGATGCAGAATCTCGTGCGTTTGCGGGATGCCGTCGCGGATACCCTGAGACGCTCTTCTCCATTTGACCGCTGCAAGAGTATTGCGCGCCGTTTGCGGACTTGTCGGCTTCTGCTTGCGGAAGTCGGGTGAATCGTCCATATTGATTCGGTGAAATCCGTCGTCTGGAGCAGCCGGGGCCGTGACATGAGCTCCATCGGAACGTTCTGTTTTGCGATTGGGAAGGGACCGCACATGTCAAGGGTGATCCTATCCACACGCCGTGTATTCACGGTCTGCGTTATCGGCATCTTGGCGGGCTTGCCGGCTGCATCGCACGCGGCCAAGGTCCCCCACCTTCGCAAGCAAGGCACCGCCACGCAGCTCATCGTAGATGGCAAGCCGTTCCTGATCCTGGGCGGGGAGTTGGGCAACTCGAGTTCCTCCAACTTGGCGTACATGAAGCCTATCTGGCCCAAGCTCGTCGAGATGAATCTGAACACCGTCTTGGTGCCGGTGTATTGGGACCTGATCGAACCCGAAGAAGGTCGCTTCGACTTCGCC
>CAZGRF010000034.1:0-3385 GCA_964527825.1 uncultured Pirellulales bacterium | reverse complement strand
CGCCCTGGTCGACGGCGTGATTGAGGGCGCCAGAACACACGCGCTGCGGCTCGTTCTGTTATGGTTCGCGAGTTGGAAGAACAGCATGTCGTGCTACGCCCCGATCTGGGTGAAGACCGACCAGCAGCGTTTCCCGCGCGCGCAGGACAAGCAAGGCAAAGGCATGGAGATCCTTTCCCCTTTCAGCGAGGCCAGCCGCGACGCGGACGCTCGCGCCTTCGCCGCCTTGATGCGACATCTTCGCGAGATCGACGGCACGAGCCATACGGCCATCATGGTCCAGGTCGAGAACGAGATCGGCATGATTCCCGAGGCGCGCGACCACAGCCCCATTGCGGATGATCTGTACGGCAAGTCTGTGCCGGCGGAGTTGATGGACTACCTTCAGCAGCATAAGGACACGCTGATACCGGAATTCCGAGCCGTCTGGGAGGCTGCGGGATTCAAGAGATCAGGCACGTGGGAAGAAGCCTTCGGGCCGGGATTGGGGACCGAAGAGATCTTCATGGCGTGGCATTACGCCCGTTACGTCAATCGCATCATCGAAGCGGGCAAGGCCGAGTATCCGCTGCCGATGTACGTCAACGCCGCGTTGATCCGCCCGAACTACCAGCCGGGCCGCTACCCCAGCGCCGGGCCCCTGCCGCACATCATGGACATCTGGCGGGCCGGCGGAACCGCAATCGACTTCCTATCGCCCGACATCTACTTCCCGAATTTCGCCGAATGGTGCGCGAAGTACCACCGCTCGGGCAATCCGCTATTCATCCCAGAGGCCGGCCGAGGCGCGGAAAGCGCCGCCAATGTTTTCTACGTTTTCGGTCAACATGACGCGATGGGTTTCTGCCCCTTCTCGATCGAATCGACCGATGACCCGGCAAATGAACCGCTCGCCAAGAGCTATGCCGTGCTGTCGCAACTGGCACCGTTGATCCTCGAGAATCAGGGCAAGGGCACCATGGCCGGGGTGCTGTTGGATCAGGACAACCCGCGGCAAGAGGTACGGCTCGGCAACTACACGCTGACGGCGTCTCATGACTACACGTGGGGATGGTCGTCCGGGCCGCGTGACTCGCAGCGCTGGCCTCGGGTCGGCGCCCTGGTGATTCAGACCGGGACTGACGAGTACGTCATTGCCGGCAGCGGCGTTATTGTCACCTTCCCCGCGCATGGGCCGGGAGACCCAATCGCGGGTATCGCCAGCATCCGGGAAGGAACGTATGTGGACGGCAAGTGGATAGGCGGCCGCTGGATGAACGGCGACCAAAGCCACCAAGGCCGGCACCTGCGCCTGCCGCCCGGGGCGTTCGGCATTCAGCGCGTTAGGCTCTATCGCTATCACTGACATTCCCGTTCGCAGTGACGCCGTAAGGTGTTTCTGGAGCATGCCCTTGCGGACGCGCTGCGAACGCGGTCGGGCTAATTGTCGCCGACATTCTCCCTCTTCAGCGGTGTGGTCCAGAAGTAGACCGTGTGCCCGTTGAGGTCGACGACCTGATCCGGCGTCACGCCCCTCATGTCGAAATCGTGCGAGACGATGCGCGAGCCGGGCTTGAGCTTCTCCAATTGCGGGATCAGTTTCACATTCAGACTCGGCAGCAGATAGAGCGTAATAACGCTCGCGTCACTCAGGTCCAAGGTGAAGACGTCCTGGTGCTCGATTCGGACCAGGTCACCGACGTTGTTTTGTTCGACGTTCTCACGGGCTTCTTTGACGCGCTGCGGGTCGATGTCGTAGCCGACGCAGCGACAGCCGTACCGTTTGGCCGCCTCGACCACGATCCGCCCGTCGCCACAACCCAAGTCGTAGACGAGATCATCCTTCGTGACCTGCGCCAGTTCGAGCATCTTGTCCACGACGACCATCGGCGTCGGAACGAAAAGGATGTCCGGCGTCCGGTACTTGCGCAGCTCCTGTCGCACCAGTGTGCCGGAGGGACTGATGGCGTCGGCCCGCCAGCCTCCGTTGGGATCGGCGCCAGGCTTCAGGGCCGCCGATGTCTCCGTCAGATCGGCCACGGACCAGTTGCACCAGCTCAGGTTGTTCTCGTTCATGAACTGGATCCACTTCTGTGTCTCTTCCGTGCCCAGCGTGCCGTTGCCGGTGGCTTCACTGGTGCCCCACTCGGTTACCATCAGGGCAATGCCGTTCTTCAGCGCGGTCGCCGCCTTGTCACGCAGGGCTTGTTTGTGCGTGGCGGCGTAGAAGTGCAGCGCGTAGGCGATATTGTCCCCCGCGATCGGGTTCAGCGACGCTTTGTCGACGTCCTGCGACCAGGTCTGCGTGCCGCATACGATAATATTGTCGGGGTCGTGGGCGCGGATCTTGGGAATCACTGCCTCATGATAAGGCTTGATCACAGTGCTCCAGTCGTGAGTGTTCAGCGGTTCGTTCCAGAGCTCATAGATCACATTCGGGTATTGCCCGTAGGTCTGGGCCATTTCCTCGAAGAATGCCTGGGCCTGCTCGACGTGTCTATCGGCATTGTGGTCGTGCCAGTCGATAATCACGTACACGCCAAGATCGATGGCGGCCTGCACGACGGTCTTGACCTTCGCTTTTTCCCGCTCGGGATCGGTCAGGTAACCGCCGGCTTCGACAGCCATAGACGCCCTGACGACGCCGCAGTTCCAATCGTCCCGCAGCCACTTGACGCATTCGGCATTGTAGAACTGCCCTTTCCATTGGCTCCAGTAAAGCGCCATGCCGCGCAGGACAACCGGTTGCCCTCCGCTGTCGACAATCTGGTTTCCGCTGACGCTGAGTTTGCCGTGCTCTCCGACGGCACGCTCCTGTCCGTAGGTCCAGGAAGCCAGGAGCAGGCCGCCCAGCAGGACCACCGCAAACCTGGAAACTACCCCTCTCCTGACAGTACCGAAACGAACACCTGTGCCCTGTCTCATCTGCCATCCCTTTCCAAGTAGGTGAGTGTGGATCATCTGCTTGCAGTGACGCCGTGAAACGTTTCGTAGCATGGGCGTCTCGCCCATGAATCACGGGCAGGATGCCCGTGCTGCTACGCTGCAAACGTATTCTGTCCTCTCACTGGAGCTTCATGTCGACACAATTTCTCAAGTCGAACGCCGTCTCAATAAGTCAGGCCGTAACCGAAGGCGAAGAGCGGATCGTAGTTATCGTCGCCCACGTTGATCGGGAGCTGATCCACCGAGCGGGGCCAAGTGAACGAGAGCTTGCCGGTCGGCTTGTAGTCGCCGAAGAGTACGTCGGCGACCCCCTGGCCTTCCGTGCCGGGCAGCCACGCCGCGATGAAGGCATCCGCCTTTTCCAGAACATCGTTGACGATCATCGGCCGGCCGGAGATCAGGATCACGACCACCGGGATGCCGGCGGCTGTCAGATTGTCGATCGCGGCGATGTCCACAT
>CAZGRF010000033.1:0-15898 GCA_964527825.1 uncultured Pirellulales bacterium | reverse complement strand
CTGCGGTTTCTGCACCTGACGCCGCTGTCACTTGCTGAGAAGTGCAGGGTCATGTTCGGTGCGGCGGTGCTGTTCAGTCTATTCATCGCCCTGCTCATTCCCTATATCTGGATGCGGCAGCTTACCAGGAAGGTGCTGTTGGACACCAACAAGGCGCGGGTCGAGTCCGTTTTGCTGCGTTTCCATTTCCAGTTGAAGGCTGCCGAAATGGCGCGGCCGGAGCTGGACGGTAGCGGCGCGGAGAAAAGGTCCGATGAGCCCGGTGTGCTCTGGGTTTCTCTCCACAAGGACGGCGAGCAAGGAGATCTGGCGCAGCTCAATGCCGCTCAGAGGAGGCTGGTGGAAAGACTGAGAGAAGACGAGACTCGCGGCGACGACATCAGGTTGAGCAAGGCCGACGGAGTGCTCGTAAGTGATTACGTCCGTCTGTTCCGCGCGACTGAGAACTGCGTGAGCTGTCACAACCCCCAAGGTTCGGCGGGGCCGTTCTCGCTGAATGAGATCGTCGGGGTGGCTGCGGTTCGGACGCGCGGCATCGGCGGCGACTACAAGAAAATGACCTTCCTCAATCTCATTTGGATTGTCATGGCCGGTCTCATCGGCGGGACCGGCGCCATCGTGGCGTTCTACTGGATCACCCAGAGAGTCATCCTGCGGCCCATCCGTCAGTTGCGGGCGCTGGCCAACAACGTGGCCGAAGGCAACCTGGAGATACGAAGCTCCATCGTCACGGGCGACGAATACGAGCGGCTCGCGGCCGCGTTCAATCACATGCTCGACAACCTCCAGGCGGCCCAGGAAGAGCTGCGCCAGGCGAACCGTCAGCTCGACGCGAAGATCGCCGAGCTTTCCGAGCGCAACATCGAATTGTTCAAGGCCAACAAGCTCAAGAGCGAGTTCCTGGCGAATATGTCGCATGAGTTCCGGACACCGCTGAACGCTATTCTGGGTTTCGCCCAGGTCCTGCGCGAGAAACCGGGCCTGCTGCGGCGGGACAAGGGACAGCACTACGCCGAGAACATCATCACCAGCGGCAATCGGCTCTTGAACATGATCAACGACCTTCTCAACCTGGCCAAGACCCAGGCGGGAAAGATGGAACTTCATATCGAGCAGGTATCGTTGCCCCAACTGTGCGAGTCGATCGTGGCTTCTTTCTCGCTCCTGGCGAAGAAGAAGAAACTGAAGATACGCACACAGGTGGATTCCGGCGTCCCAATGGTCGTAACCGACGGGGGCAAGGTCCAGCAGATACTGTACAACTTCCTGAGCAACGCGGTGAAGTTCACGCCGCCGCGGGGCCAGGTCGAGATTCGCGCCGGCCTGCTGGACGACAAGACGGTGCGCATCTCCGTCAGTGACACCGGCTGCGGCATCGCGGACGCGGACAAAGAGGAGATCTTCGACAAGTTCCGACAGGTGGACGGCTCCCTGACACGCCAGACGTCCGGCAGCGGGTTGGGCCTGGCGATCAGCAAAGAGCTGGCGCGCATGCTGGCAGGCACGATCGGTCTGCAAAGTGAGGTCGGAGCGGGCTCGACGTTCTGGCTCGATATCCCGATCCGGTTGCGGACGGATGCTGCTGTTGACCAGTCCTCCGAAATCCGAAGTCCTTAGCGGGAGTTGCTCATGCAGGCAAGACAAGACATGCCAGACGATCATGGCGGCAAGCATCGAGCTCGTGTCATACCGCGCATCGCAGTGCTCGTTTCCGTGGCGTTCTTGCTTGCGGCTCACGCGGCCGCCTTGCGCCAGACACATCCTTTCTCGGTCCACGACATGCTGGCGATGGACCGTATCTCCGACCCGCAGGTCTCGCCCGACGGGCAGTGGATTGCCTTCGTGGTCCGCCAGACTGATCTCGAGGCCAACAGGGGTCGGACGGACCTCTGGTTGGTCTCCGCCGACGGCACCGGCCTGCGCCGGCTCACGTCGCACCCGGAGTCCGACTCGAACCTGCGGTGGGATGCGAACGGCCGGACCGTCTGGTTCATATCGGCCCGGTCCGGGACATCCCAGGTTTGGCGCATTCGGATTGACGGCGGCGAGGCCGAGCAGGTGACGGATGAGCCGCTGGATGTGGGCAACTTAATGGTGTCGCCCGATGGCAAAAGCATCGCGTTCACGATGGAGGTCTTTCTCGACTGCAAGACCGCGGCCGAGACCAAGGAGAGGCTCGACGATATCGCGCAGAGAAAAGCGACGGGCCGCATCTACGAGCAGTTGTTCGTGCGTCACTGGGACGCATGGGCGGACGGGCGGCGCTCGCATTTGTTCGTCAAGCCGGTTCCCGACGGCGACGCGGTGGATGTTATGGCCGGCATGGATGCTGACACGCCGTCAAAGCCGTTCGGCGGCCCGGAAGAGTTCACGTTCACGCCGGATGGCAAGGGGGTCGTGTTCAGCACGAAGAACGCAGGACGACAAGAGGCTTGGTCCACGAACTTCGATCTCTACTGGGCCCCTGCCGATGGCTCGGCGGCGCCGACGTGTCTAACGCCGCAGAACAAGGCCTGGGATACGCAGCCTGTCTTCTCCCCCGACGGCAAGACGCTGGCGTACTTGGCGATGAGCCGGCCCGGCTACGAGGCGGACCAGTTCGATATCGTCCTGACGGCCTGGCCGGATGGGCGGAAGCGCGTGCTCACAGAGGCCTGGGACCGCAGTCCGTCGTCGATCTGCTGGTCGGCGGACGGCATGAGCATCTATGCCACTGCTGAGAATCTCGGACAGCGCTCTCTGTTCTCCATAGACGTCGGGTCCGGCGCGGTTCGGACCATCGTCAAGGACGGCACCGTCAGCGGCGTTGCCGTCGCAGGTCAGCGGGTCGTCTACGGCCTGAACAATATGAGCTCGCCGGTCGAGTTGTACTCGGCGAGTCCCGACGGCGCCGATGTGAAGAAGCTGACGGACATCAATGCCGAGAAAGTCGCGGCCGCGCGCATGGGTCAGTACGAGCAGTTCACGTTTTCCGGATGGAATGGCGAGACCGTGTACGGCTATGTGGTCCAGCCGGTCGATTTCGACGCGAGCAAGAAATACCCAGTGGCGTTTCTCATTCACGGCGGCCCGCAAGGCTCGTTCGGCAACGTTTTTCATTATCGCTGGAACCCGCAAGCGTACGCCGGGGCGGGATACGCCGCGGTCATGGTCGATTTCCACGGCTCGACCGGATACGGCCAGGCCTTCTGCGATTCGATTCGCGGCGATTGGGGAGGCAAACCGCTGGTGGACTTGCAGAAAGGGCTGGCGGCGGCGCTGGAGCGGTACCCCTGGATGGACGGCGAGCGGGTGGGCGCCCTGGGGGCATCATTTGGCGGCTACATGATCAACTGGATCGCGGGCAATTGGCCCGACCGCTTCTGCTGTCTGGTCAATCACGACGGGAATATCGACGAGCGCATGGCCTATTTCGATACGGAAGAACTCTGGTTTCCCGAGTGGGACCATATCGGCACGCCCTGGAGCAATCCCGACGGCTACGAGAAGCACAACCCCGTGCGGTTCGTGCAGAACTGGAAGACACCCATGCTGGTCATCCACGGAGGTCAGGACTTCCGCGTGGTCGATACTCAGGGACTGGGGACGTTCAACGCGTTGCAGCGGCGTGGCATTCCCAGCAAGTTGCTCTACTTCCCCGACGAAAACCACTGGGTGCTCAAACCCCACAACTCGATTCTCTGGCACGAGACGGTCATCGGTTGGCTGGACCAATGGGTCAAGTGACCGCTAAATGGAGCCAATGCCCATGGCAAAGAAGAAAGTCGTCGCGATCCTGGGGACCTACCGAAAGGGCCGGGTCATTGATACGGCAGTGTCCGAAGCGCTGCGCGGCGCGGAGGCGCGCGGGGCCGCTACAGAGAAGATTTATCTGATCGACAAGCATATCGAGTTCTGCACGAACTGCCGCACGTGCACCCAGCAGGCGGACGTGGGCCGGCGGGGCAAGTGCGTCCACAATGATGACATGGAGCAGATACTCCAAGCGGTCGATGGGGCCGACGGTCTTGTGCTAGCCTCGCCGACGAACTTCTTCAATGCCACGGCCGTGACGCGCCGCTTCATGGAGAGGCTCCTCGGGCACGCGTACTGGCCCTGGGGCGCAAAGACCGGCCCCAGAATGCGGATCAAGAAGCCGGACAAGAAAGCCGTCACCATCACTTCTACGGCCTGTCCGGCCTTCATCGCCAAAATCGTTCTTCCCGGTGGCAGGAAAGCCTTGAAGCTCATGGCCCACACCCTGGGAGCCAAGGTCCAGACCTCACTGTTCTACGGCCTAGCCGCCCCCACGCCGGAAGCGACCCTGGGCGAAAAGGACCGAGAGAGAGCCTACCGCGCCGGCGCGCGCCTGGCCGATTCCCTCGGTTAGCCGGTCACGTGGCCGCGAGCAGAGATGTAGGCCCAGCGCTACTTGCCTGCTTCCTGCGGCAGGAAGTTCTCCATCATCCAGAATTCTGGATCGGCGGTGCCCTGTCCACCCGCAAAGACGAATCGGCTGCCGTCACGCGACCAGTCGAGATGCCAGATGCTGCTGGGTTCAACCAGGTTCGGGATAACGTCCACCGTGCTGCCATCATCCGCGGACATGATCTTGATGACATTCTCGTAGAGCCGTCCGTTCAGGGCGATGCGCTTACTGTCGGGAGACCAGGCCAGTTCCGTGTTGACACCTGTCGCCTGCACCTTTCCCACCAGTCGCGACGGTCCGCCCTCCGCCGGGATGACCCGGAGGCTCGCACTGCCCGGCGACCGTTCCCTGTCCCCTGAGAAGAAGGCGATCAGTTTCCCATCCGGTGACCATGCGATCGCGCCAAACACAAACGCATCCGATTCCCCGGTCAGTTGTCTCACCTCTCCACCTGCAGCCGGGACAAGGCAGATACTCGCTTCTCTGAATGCTTCGGCCATGTTCGGGTTGTCTTTGGCGCGGACAAACGCAACTGTCTTTCCATCCGGCGACCAACAGGGGAACCAATCCATCAGCGGCGCAGGCGCGTCGGTGAGCTGGACCGGCTCGCCTCCCTCAAGGGGTAGGGTCCAGATATGGCTGGTATACTGGCCTCGGACATACGATCCTTCGCCAGCGGTCGACATGCGCCCGGCAAAGACGATGGTCTTCCCGTCAGGAGAAACATGATTACCTGCTCCCCATCCGCCCTTGTTGATCTTCCTGTCCGATGGGATCGCAATCGCAGTCACTTCACCGCCATCCGCAGAGATGGAAGCCGTTCCGAAGGTCACCCAACCACTGTCGCCCCTCGGCGCATTGGTCGAGAACACGATCCGCTTGCCATCAGGGGACCAACGTGGCTGCACGGCGTACGTTCCATGCTCCACCAGGGTCGCCGTTCCACCTGCCGCTGGAAATGTGTACAACCCAAATTCTATGTGGCCTTTGAGTATCGCACCGATCTTGCCATCAGGCGCCCATCCGGTCAGGCGGTTTACCTCGTCAACTTCCTGCGGGCATTCGATGGTGGTCTTCTCCTCGGCATTTCGGCCATCCTGGTCAACTGGGACAATGTGAATCTGCTTAGTTGTCATTTGGTCCTTGTAGTCCAGGAAGGCGATCATCCGTCCATCCGGTGACCAGACAGGACTGGTGGCATTCCCGGCTTCCGCCACGCATGTGGCAGTCCCGCCGCCCGTCGGCACGATCCACAAGCTGCCTCCCTGCCTGCCGAGAGACTTGTCTTCGACGTAGGCAATCATTTTGCCATCGGGAGAGAAGACTGGCTCTCGGGCGGTAGTCTCTACCAGTCGCTTCGGTGTGCCACCGTCAACGGAGGTAGCATAGATGTGAAGCTCATTCCCGTCGACTGAGGCAAACGCCAGAGTCCTTCCATCCGGAGACAGACTGATTCGATAGTTGAAGACGCGTGTTTCACGGTAGTTCTCACATACCGCTTCAGGCGTTCCGCCCTCGATGGAAACGGCGTATGTGGTCACATTTCCCTTGGGCTTATCCTTCATGCTGTTGAAGGCAATCCACTGCCCATCGCCAGACCAGGTCAGGCCGGCCCAGGCCACCTTCACCTCGCCGGTATCCACCTGCTTGGGAGACCCTGGGTAGTCCGCTCCTAACGTCCCAACCCTCGGCATGATCCAGAGCTTGTCTTCCGACACGAAGGCGATGGTCTTGCCATCCGGAGACAGTGCGGCATCCCAGGGGATCTTGTTGGACACTTGAATCTTGCGAAACACAGGTTTCGCAGGTCTCTCAGAGGCTGTGCTTTCCGCGGCCGTGACGGTGTCCCGTCGGGCATTAGGCAGAGCCAAGCACGCGAGCACCACGATCAGGGCCACAGCGAGCGGAGACCAGCGATACGAGTTGTTCTTGAATCGCGCAATCATGGCAATCCTCCTTCTCAGTTGCGCTCTGCTCTCGAGAATTCCCGCCATCGCGGGCAGACGCCGGGAACGCGAACAGCGCTCCAGCAGGCCGACCATCGTTCGCCCGTATGCGTGTGATTCGTTCCGTCCTGTACGCGTCAGCACCAGTGCGTCACAGGCCAGCTCCCGGTCGGTTCGCATGTGGTGAAAGGCGAGCCACACCAGTGGGTTGAACCAGTGCAGCACCTGCAACAGGCTGGTTAGCCAGCCCAGGTAGATGTCATGGCGCTTCAGGTGGGCCAGCTCGTGCAGGAAGACATAGCGTAGCTCAGCCTGAGTAGCCGTCTCGACCATCTGTCGCGGCAAGAGCAGGCGGGGTCGGACGAAGCCGAAGAGTGCGGCACTCTTGACCTCATCGTTTGGAACAAGCGCAACAATCGTCTGGACACCAATCTGTGCCTTGCACGCCTCGAACAGCTCCAGGATCGGTTGGCGGATCAACGGGTGCTCCCGTTTGACGATCCGCCAGAGAGCGAAGTTGCCTGCAAAGAGATACCCGCCAAGGACAATGGCTCCAGCCAGCCAGAGGGCGGGCAGCGTCCGCCGGACGGTTTGGATGACCGGCTCCTCGGAGAGATCGGCTTGGACGAGCCTCTCCGGCACTGGTGCCGCGGGTTCACGAGGTACTTCCACGGCCCTTGACTCTAACGCCGCGCCGGCTTCCGTGCTGCGGGCGGCCCCAGCAGACCGTAAATGGTCTCCGGGCGGCGCATCCACGACGCCGCTTTCCCGCACGCCAGCAGGCTGGATCGAGGCCGGTATCAGGCTGAACAGACTGATCGGGCTCGGCGGCGCCCAAGGCAACGCCATGCGCACCAGCAGCACCAGCCAGAGGGCGTGACACCAACGCGGGCCCAGCCTGTGGCCCAACACTTTTCGAACCACCAAAATCAGACAGATCACGATGCCACCAACGAAGGTCGTCTCCAGAAGCCATGCAAGGAATGGCTGAAGATAGTCCGCCAGTGCTTCCATCTCTATCCCTTTCCTTTCTGTTCGAGGATCTGCTGCAACTCCTTGATTTCTTCCGGCGACAGATCGGCATCTTCAAGAAAGGCAGCCAGTGCCGGTTTCATCGCTCCCTGGTAGACGCGGCCCACAAAAGACCGCGTCTCAGAGCGGATGCAGTCCGACTCATTGACCGAGGCGAAGTAGCGATAACGGTTGCCCTCCTCGGTGAACCCGACCGCGCCTTTCTTCACCAGCCTGCCGATCAACGTCTTGATGGTCCTGGGCTTCCATTTCACCTCGCCAGCCAGTCTGTGGACCATTTGGTTTGCCGTCAGCGGGCCGTGCTCCCAGAGCACCTGCATTACCCGCCACTCCGATTCGGCGATCTTTGGCATTCTCTTGCGCATCAGTTTCTCCTTTGATTACATGTGTAGTCGATTAGAATGTATTACAAGTGTAGTCACACGTCAACAGAAAAAAGAGGTTTTTTTTCATGGGGCGCCGGAAGCAGCGTTATCGAGGCCAAATCGAGGATCCTGCGGGTGGATGAGGGGAGGAATATGCCTCTTGGAGCAGCGGGAGCCAAGTCCTCTCCGGCGCGATTCTCCTAAGCGAAGGGCGCAGGCATAGGCAGCCATAGCTCATGTTCGGAAGATCGCAGCGAATCGGGAAACGTCAAGCCGCGCCCGACCGGGGAGGCTTGATGTGGATGGCGGTATACAGGGTAGCTTCGCAACGGCGTACGGACCCGCGAGTGCCGGCCCATTCGCTGCCTACGAATTCAACGTTGTCCGTGCGCACGCGATTCCGAGTCAGCGGTCCTGAAACAGTGTTTGACGCTGGGTGGCGCCGCCGGTACAATGCCGCGTCGAATCAGAGAGTCTGGATTCGCCACAGAGTCCCCAGTCAGGGCACGGAGGGCCGATCTTGGCGGTGCAGGAAAGCAAGAAAAGAGCGGTAGACGGGAAAGGGCGGGCAGAGGCGAAGCCCGAGGCTTCCGCGTCGCTATCCGGGTTGCGCAGCATGCCGGAATCGCTCCCGGCTGAGGCGGCCGTCCTGGGCTCGATGATTGTGGATCCGCGTTGCATTGGGGACGTGATCGAGCAGCTCGACCGCAACAGCTTCTACCACACCGAGCATCAGATCATCTTCGACGCGGTTGTGGCCTTGTACGAGAGCAACCGCGGCGAGGGAATCGACGGGGTCCTGGTTCGCAACGAACTGGAGCGCCACGAGCAGTTGGAGGCCATCGGAGGTCTGGAATACCTCCAGCGGGTGATGGAAACGGTTCCGTCGTCTGCTAACGTGGCCTACTACGCCGACATCGTCAAAGAAAAGATGTTGTTACGCGAGACGATTGCGGCCGCGACCGATATTCTCAACGATGCCTATGATGAAACGGGCCCGGCCAGCCAAAAGCTCGACGAGGCTGAGCGGCGCATCTTCAGCATCACGGACAAGCGCATTGCCAGTGCCGCCGTGGCGCTGAAGGACCTCGTCACTCGCGCCTACGAGCTTATCGAGAAGCGCGAAGGGACCCACGTCACCGGCTTGCCGACAGGCTACTATGAGCTGGATGATCTGACCTGCGGCCTCCAGAACGGCGAGATGATTATCATTGCCGGGCGGCCGAGTATGGGCAAGACCTCCTTGGCGCTCAATATCGCCGAGCATATTGGCATTATCGAGAAGCAGCCCTTGGCGGTTTTTTCACTGGAAATGGGCAAGCAACAGCTTGCCGAGCGGTTTCTGTGCAGTCACAGCGGCGTCGATGCTCAGCTTGTGCGAAAAGGGATGCTCAGCACCGACCATTATCAAAAGCTGGTGGAGGCTTGCGGGATGGTATCCGAGGCGCCGATCTTCATTGATGACACCTCGGCGCTGACGCCTTTGGAAATCCGGGCCAAGGCCAGACGTCTCAAGAGCGCCCACGGGCTGCGGTGCATCATCGTGGACTACCTTCAGTTGATGCACCTCGGCGCCGGCAAAGTCGAATCGCGACAACAGGAAATCTCCACCATTTCCCGGTATTTGAAGTCACTGGCGCGCGAATTGGACATCCCTGTGGTTGTGTTGAGTCAGTTGAACCGCTCTCCGGAAGGCCGCGAGGGGCACCGGCCGCGCATGAGCGACCTGCGCGAAAGCGGCAGTATCGAGCAGGACGCCGATGTTGTCATGTTGCTGCACCGGGAAGACTACTATCATCGAGGCGAAGATGGGTATCAGGAAGACAACACCGCCGAGGTCATCATCGCCAAGCAGCGAAACGGTCCGACGGGGACGGTGAAGCTGACGTTTCGGGAGAAATGCACGCGTTTTGAGAATCTAGCGCAGATTGAGCAGGAAGCAATTCCGTTTTAGCCTGTCGCAGGAGTCGGAAAAGGTTTGCTGCCGGCGAGATAACAGATGCAGAATGCTATTGTCGCTGTCCTCATATCGGCCGTGTTGATGGTCTGGAGTCCGGCCGCCGGGGCGGAAGATCCCAACGGCGCCCCGCCCTCCGGCGCCGCGTCGGCTCGAACGGACATCATCAAGTCAATCGAGTTTGAGGGAAACGTCAAGTTCAAGGACCACGTCTTGCGGCAGCGGCTCGGTTTCGAGCTGGGCGACCGTCTCGATCCGTTTCTGGCTGAGGGGGGCCGCCTCACCATCGCTGAGGTCTATCGCAAGATCGGCTACGCGTTCGTCGAGGTTTCGCTGGACAGAGACCGGCTCGGGCGCGGCCATTTGCTCTACCGCATCGACGAAGGCCCCCGCGTTCAGGTCGATTCCGTGAATTTCGTCGGCAACGAAGCAATGGGCTCCGGGACGCTCAAGAAGGTCGTCAAAACGACGGAGCGAAAATGGCTGCTCTGGCCTTTCTACTACACCGAGGATGCCATTGAGGAGGACCTGGAGCGTCTGCGGGAGTTCTATTACGACCACGGCTATCTGGACTACAAGATCGAGTCGGAGACGGAGTTTTCGGCCGGCCGCCGCGGCATCGATGTGACTTTCATCATCGACGAGGGCCCGGTCTTTCGGGTGGGCGCCATTACCTTTACCGGCAACACGCGGCTCACGGAGGACGAGTTGCGCGCCCGGATGGAATTGAGCGAAGGCCAGGTCTACTTGAAGCCCACCGCCGACCGTGACGCGGCGGAACTGATGCGCGTCTACCGCGAGCAGGGATTCATAGACGCCGCGATCCGGCAGCGCCCGAAGTTCACGCTGCAAACGGGCGCGAATCTCGTGACGGTCGAATTCGACGTTGCCGAGGGCAGGCAGTTTCGCATCGGTCGCATCGATGTCACCGGCAACGAGCAGACGCGGGACAAGGTCGTGCGGCGGGTCCTGGACGAGTATGGGTTCACGCCGGGGCAATGGTACAACGGCCGCCTGGCGCCGAAGGAAGGGGGCGGCATCCTGGAGAAATACGTCCAGAGAGCCGCGGTGGCCGAGGAGGCGCTGATCCGGCCCGTCAGCTCCGGTGATCCCAACTCCGACCGCAAGGACGTCCGCGTGGACATCAAGGAGGGTCCCACGGGCATGATTATGCCGGGCATTGGCGTCAGCAGCGACAGCGGCGTCATCGGACGCCTGATATACCGCCAGCAGAATTTCGACTTCACGGACTGGCCGGAGAATCCCGCCGGGCTCCTGACCCCGTGGAGACACTTCAAGGGGGCCGGCCAGAGCTTCAGCGTGACGCTTGAGCCGGGCACTGAATACAGCCAATACTACGTTCAGTTTACCGACCCCTACTGGCGCGACCGGCCGATCACGTTCGATCTGTTGGGCCGAAGCTGGGAGAGATACCGAGAAAGCTACGACGAAGGCCGGCTCAAGGGCTTTGTCGGCTTCGAGCAGCGCCTGAAGGGCCGCTGGCGGCGCAGCATTGGGTTCCGGGCCGAGGACGTCAAGGTGAACAACCTCGATTTCGATGCCCCGCAAGAGATCAGGGATGTGGTGGGTGACAACCAGCTTTTCGGCGTGCGGTTCGGTATCGGCGAGACCGCGGTGGACGACCGCTACACGCCGTCCCGAGGGCATGTCGTCGGCGCCGAGTACGAGCAGGTGACCGGAGATTTCACGTTCGGGGTGCTGGAAGGCAGCTATGTGCGGTACTTCACCCTGCATGAGGATGTGCTGGGCCGCAAGACGGTCCTGGCCGGCAAGATCAGGGCGGGCACGACGGTGGGTGACACGCCGCCCTTCGAGAAATTCTATGCCGGCGGTACGGGCCAGTATGGCCTACGGGGCTTCGAGTATCGCGGCGTCAGCACGCGGGGCCTGCAAGCGGGCGCCGGTATCGTCAATCCGGTTTACAAAGATCCTATAGGCAGCGACTGGATATTTCTGGCCGGCGCTGAAGTGACTGTCCCGATGATCAGCGAGAACTTCGCCGCGTTGTTTTTCCTCGACAGTGGCACGATCGACAGCGGCAACTATCGACTTTCGGTCGGAGGCGGTATTCAGATTATGGTGCCCCAGTTCTTCGGGAACCTGCCCATGCGGTTCGAGCTCGGCGTGCCCCTGCTGAAGGACGACCAGGACGAGACGCAGATTTTCAGTTTCTCGGCGGCCGGCATGTTCTAAGAAATGCGGCGTCTTCGTTTGCAGCGGCGGTTTGAGCAGATTCAACGAGAGAAAGGGTTGTTTATGAAAGCCAAGACAGCAATCGTGGGTGTGGCAATCTCCGTGGTCGCCTTATGGGCGACGTTCGAGTATAGCCACGCCGCACCCGCAGCGACCAACGGGGGCTTGAACATCGGCGTCGTCAGCGTTCGGAATGTGTTCAACGGATCGCAGCAGCAGGCGAAATATCGCAACGCCGTCATGAACAAGCAGAGCCAGTTGCAGGCGCAGTTGGAGAGCCGTGCCAAGGACCTTGAAGCCGCCGAGGCCGAGCTGAAAACATTCATACCGGGCACCGAAGACTACCTCACGCAGTTGCAGTTGGTTCTCAAGAAGCGCGGCGAGCTGGACAGCGAGCAGGAGTTTCTCAAGCAGAAACGCAATCTGGAGGACAAGGAGTGGATGGAGAAGCTCTATCAGGCGACGCTGAAGATCATCCGTGACCTGGCCCAGGAGAAAGGGCTGGATCTGGTCCTCGAGAAGACGGAGCCGCAGTTTCCGATATCCAGCGAGGAATTGATGGCGACGTTCAGCACCCACAAAGTGCTCTACTCGGGGAACTGCGCGGACCTCACGAATGAGGTGATCAAGCGGCTCGACGCGCTGGAATCGTTCCAGCCTTAGGTGCTGACGTGTGTGCCGGTGCTCTTCCTGATGGACGGACTTTCTTGAGGCTCGCATGGCGCTGACGATAAGAGAGTTGGCAACGCGGCTGGGCGCGGAATTGGCAGGCGGCGCCGGCTGTCCGGAGAGCGAAGTCTCCGCCGTCCAGCCGGTCGGCACGGCGGGCCCTAGCGACGTGACGTTCGTGACCGACCCCAAGCATGAAGCGGCGGCAATGAAATGCCACGCGGCGGCGCTGATCGTGGCCAAGCCGATTGCGGGGTTGAGCAAACCGCAGCTTGTCGTCAGGAATGTCAATGTTGCCCTGATCGAGACACTGAATTGTTTTGCCCCGAAGCGGAAACCTCCGGTCGAGGGGGTGGATGTAACGGCCCGGATCGGCGCGAACGTTCGCCTCGGCAAGCGTGTGAGCATCGGCCCGCACGTTGTTGTCGAAGACCATGTTGAAATCGGCGATCGCACGATCGTCGCCGGCGGCTGTACGATCGGGGAGAATTCTCGAATCGGCGCCGATTGTCGCTTGGACAGCCACGTCGTGGTCTACCACGACTGCGTATTGGGCAGCCACGTCGTCATCCAGGCCAATAGCACCATCGGCGCGGTCGGGTTCGGATATGCCTTCATCGACGGGGCTCACAGGCTCATCCCCCACAACGGAGGGGTGATTGTCGAGGATTTCGTGGAGATCGGAGCCAACAGTTGCGTTGACAGGGCGAAGTTTGGCAATACCATAATCGGGGCGGGTACGAAGATAGACAATCTCGTCCAGATTGCGCACAACGTCGTCATCGGCAAGTGCTGTCTGATCGCGTCCCAGGTGGGCGTGGCCGGCAGTTGTCGGTTGGGCGACGGAGTGGTCTTGGCCGGTCAAGTGGGTCTGGCGGACAACATTGAGGTAGGCGCCGGCACGATGGTCGGGGCGCAGGCCGGCGTGATGGGCACGGTGGGACCCGGACTGAAGCTGGCGTGGTCGCCGGCCATAGAGGTCAGGGAGGCCGTAAGAGTTGTCGCCCATATTCTTCGCTTGCCCAAGGTGGCACAGGATTTGAAGCGCTTGACGGCTAAGGTAGAGCAACTTGAAGCTGCAAAAGACAATCAAGAGCGAGGGTAAGCTCGCCGGCAAGGGTCTATTTGGAGGGGCGGAGGCTCGGGTGGTTTTTCGGCCCGCTCCGGAGGATACCGGCGTGGTGTTCGTGCGGACGGACCTGGACGGGACCGTGCGCATCCCCGCTACGGCTCCGAACATAGCCGAGCGCAGTCGCCGCACCAGTGTGAAGAAGGGTGAAGTCAGCATCGAGACTGTTGAGCATTGTCTGGCGGCTATCCGCGCCTTGGAGATTGACAACGTCATTGTCGAAGTCGAGGGTGAGGAGATGCCGGCGCCGGACTGCAGCAGCGCCGAGTACTTCAAGGTCCTCAAGCGCGCCGGTGTTGTCGAACAGAAGAATCCGTGCCGGGAATGCGTCATCAAGAAACCCATCACCGTGAAGGCAGGCGACGCGATGATCTACGCCCTGCCGTGCCCTGACGGCGGGCTCAACATCACCTACGACATGGACTACAGCGGTCACACCGGGATCGGCCGGCAGATCTTCAGCTATCGACTTACGCCTGAGAGCTTCGAGACCAACATGGCCCCGGCCCGCAGCTTCCTGCTTGAGGTCGAGGCCCGACAGTTCCAAGCGCGGGGCATAGGCGTGCACGTCGGCCCGCGGGAGATTCTGGTCATCAATTCCGACGGGCCCATCAAGAACAGCTACCGATTCCCGAACGAGTGCGTGCGACACAAGATCGTTGACCTGATCGGGGACCTGACGCTGGCGGGGCGCCCCGTGGTCGGCCGCGTCGTGGCGTACAAGAGCGGCCACGCCCTCAACCAAATGCTGGCCAAGAGACTGTACGAGCAGGCCCAGCAACACGATCGGATGGACAAGTTCGGCACGGACGCCGTGCTGGATATTCGCCGCATTCAGAAGATCCTGCCGCATCGCTATCCTTTCCTGCTGGTGGACAAGATCATTGAGGTCGAGGGTGACACTCGGATCACGGGCGTCAAGAATGTGACCTTCAACGAGCAGTTCTTCCAGGGCCATTATCCGGGCACGCCGATCATGCCGGGTGTGCTGATCGTCGAGGCCATGGCCCAGGTTTCCGGCCTCCTCTTTGCCCAGAGGCTGGAACATACCGGCAAGCTGGCTGTGCTGCTGAGCATGGACGGCGTGAAACTGCGTAAAGCCGTCGTGCCGGGCGATCAGCTTATCCTGACGGCCGAAACGGTGCGCCTGCGCCGGCGCACCGCCCATTGCCGTTGCCGGGCGATGGTTGGCGACGTCGTCGCCGCCGAGGCGGAAATCAAGTTCATGCTCCTCGATGATGAGAGAGCATGATGTGCAGATAGCTAGGTGATACTCTCTAAGGTGTCGGACTCGATGCGATGACGAAAATACACCCCACGGCGATAGTCGATAAGGACGCACAACTGGGCCAGGACGTGGTCATCGGACCCCATTGCGTCGTAGGCAGCCATGTCTCCATTGGGGCCGGGACTGTCCTCGATGCCAAGGTGTTCATTGCCGGCAGGGTCACGATCGGACAAGGCAACCGCTTTTATCCGAGCGGCGTAATCGGGTGCTGTCCTCAGGTCCTCGGTTTCGATCAGAACACGAAGATCGGCGAACTGGTCATTGGCGATCGCAACGTGATCCGTGAGTACGTCACGATTCATCCGAGCCGATACCCGAATGGCACGACGCAGATCGGAAACGACAGTCTGCTGATGATCGGAACACACATCGGGCACGACTGTCTCGTGGAGGACAAGGTCGTGCTGAGCAACTACGCTCAGATCGGGGGCCACTGCAGAATCGAGAAGGGCGCGTGGCTCAGCGGGATGACGGCCTCCCACCAGTTCGTCACCTTGGGCGCGTGGTGTTTCGTCGCAGGGCTCAGCGGCCTGGCGCGCGACATCCCCCCCTTCCTCATTGTCAGCGGACAACACCCGCCCAAGATACGCGGCGTCAACAAGCGCGGGCTCAAACGTGCCGGCCTCAGTGAACAGCAGCAGGAACACATTTACACCGCGTACAAACGACTCTATCGCCAGGGTGGCACCCTGTTAGCCAACGCTCAGGCCCTCGCGGAGCAGGAGGGGCTCGATGAGAACGTGCGGATGATGATCGACGCTATATTCAAGAGCTGTCAGCACCGGTTCGGCCGGTATCGAGAGACGCTCAGGCGAACGTAGACCGAGGAAGCAACATGGACGACACCAAGGTGAGAACGGCGGTTATCGGCGCGGGCAAGATGGGCGCGA
>CAZGRF010000032.1:6797-15927 GCA_964527825.1 uncultured Pirellulales bacterium | reverse complement strand
CAGATACACCGAGCAGGCGCAGAAGGAATGTGTGCGGGCAACCATCGTGGAACGCAAGGGGCCCATCGCTGAGGCGGCCGGCACGCTCGTGCAGAAACTCAGATCTGTGCACACCGCGGCCGTCGACAGGTCGATTTCGTTAGCGGCCTTCCGGGACCTGAAGAAGAGCTGTGGTGGTCCGCTAAAGACCGTCGCCGGTATTCTTGAGGAGGCGCGCAGCATCAAAGACGCGACGGAGCGGGCCTCGATTCAGGCGGCCGCGGACATCGCCACCGTGGCGCTTGAGAACGCCTCACGATTCTTCAAACCGGGCATCACAGAAAATGAGCTAGCCGGCATCCTCAATCTGGAAATGCGCCGGCTTGGCTGCAAGAACGGTTTCGAGACCATCGTAGCTTTTGGGGCCAACGCCTCGCGACCCCACCATCAGCCCACACACAGAAAGCTCAAGCAGCGGGACACCATTCTGATCGACTTCGGCGCCAAGTACAGGGGTTACTGCTGCGATATTACGCGTTGCTTCGCCGTCGGCAAGCCGACCGGCGCATATCGACGCGCGTATGAGGTTGTCGAGAAAGCCCAGGCGGCAGCGATCAAGATGGCAAAGGCCGGCGCGCTGCTTTCCGAAGTCGATGCGGCCCCGCGAGCGGTGATACGCGACAGTGGCCTGCCCGTCTACGGGCACGGCAGCGGGCACGGCTTCGGCCTGGAGATTCACGAGATCCCCTTCTTGAAGGAGGACGCCAAGGGCAGGCTCCAGGCCGGCCAGATCATCACAATCGAGCCGGGCATCTACATCCCGGGCAAGCTCGGCGTCCGCGTCGAAGACGACATCCTCATCACCGAGGATGGCTGCCGGATACTAACGCACGAATGCCCGCATGCTCCCTGGCGCGCATAACGGCAACGCAAATGCAGGCAATGATTGCGATGTGAAAGACCGCCGCACACAGGCAAAACCCGGTCGCCGTCCCGTCGGATGCGCATAAAAAAAAGGAGACGAAGGCGACAAAGTACAACTGGTTGTAGGCCCGTCTCCTTGTCGCGATATGCCACAATGCACTCTACCGCGGGTCGTGCTTTCGAGACCAACTGATCTCCGTATGCATCCGCGACAATTATAGTATACGCCAAATTGCCCTTTCGGTCAAATGATTTCTGCCTCGAGTGCGGCAGCATTTTGCGGGTCGATTTCTTGCCCCGCCAGGCGGCCGCTCAGGCGAACGTCGCCGCCGAAGGCCTTGACCTCCACGTGCCGCAGGCCGATTTCCCGGGCCAATTCAGCCATTGACTCACCCACATAAACAGCCCCGCCGGCCCCAAGAATCTTCGGCGCGATGTAGACGCAGACTTCATCGGCCAAACCTGCTTTCAGAAATGAGGTGAGGACCTTGGCGCCGCCCTCGACGAGCACCTGTTGCACGCCGCGACGGCCCAGCGCATCGAGCAGGAACGGCAAATTGGAGGCACCGCCCGTATCACTGTACGCAAGCACTTCCGCTCCTCGCTTGGCGATGCGCTCGGCGTGCTTCGGATTGGCCGCGACCGCCGCTTCACGCGTGTATACCAGAATCGGACTGGCCTTGGGCGTGCGCAGGAGACGGCTCTTGAGCGGAATGCGAAGGGAATTGTCCAGCACGACGCGGATCGGCTTCTTGCCTTTGCTGGGACGCGGCGTCAGCATGGGATCGTCCCTCATGACGGTGTTGATTCCCACGAGGATCGCACCGACGCGGCGCCGCAGCTTGTGAGCATCCCGGCGGCTCAACTCGTTGGAGATCCAGCGCTGCTCCTGCCCCTGCTCGGCGTAGGCCAGCTTGCCGTCGAGGCTTTGCGCCCACTTGAGCACGACCCAGCATTTGCCCGTGGTAGCGTACTTGAGGAACGGGGCATTGAGTTGCCGGGCTTCCTGCTCGCACAGTCCTACCTCGACCTCGATACCCGCTTGTCGCAACTGCTCGATGCCCCTACCGTTGGCGTGTTCAGAGGGGTCTCTCGTGGCGATCACAACACGCGCGAGCTTGGCATCGATGATAGCGTCTGTGCAGGGCCCGGTCTTTGCATGATGACAGCACGGTTCGAGCGTCACGTACATCGTGGCGCCCTCAGGCTTGACTCCCAGCGTGCGGCAATCGTCCAGAGCGTTGATTTCCGCATGCGGCCCTCCGAACGCCTTGTGGTAGCCCTTGCCCACAAGCTGGCCGGCCTTGACGATGACGGCCGCGACCGCCGGATTGGGCTCCACCGAGCCGATGCCCTTCTCTGCCAACTTCAGTGCTGAGCGCATGAATTTTTCGTCCTGGGTATTCACGTCATTGTCCCTCTCTTGAAAGCATTTGCATGAACCGTTTTTCGTCAATCACTTCGATCCCCAACGCGCGGGCTTTGTCGAGCTTACTGCCTGGGTCCTTGCCGGCAAGTACAAAATCCGTCTTGCGGCTTACGCTTCCGGTTGCCTTACCCCCCGCCTCCTTGATGGCCTGTTCGGCCTGCTGTCGCGTATAGTTTTCGAGAGAGCCGGTCACGACGACTGTCATGCCGTCAAGTGCGCCGGTGCGCCGCTTTCTCGCTTCGGCCTGGGGCCTGACACCCACGGCGAGCAAGTCGTCTATTACGGCGTGATAGTTGGCAGTGTGCAAATAGCTGTAGATACTCTCGGCCATGACAGGCCCGACCTGATCGATGGCCTCCAATTGCGCCTGGCTGACGTTCCAAAGGGCCTCCAGCGAGCCGAAGTGCTCGGCCAGGATTTGGGCGGACTGGCTGCCGACGTGACGAATGCCCAGAGCCGCCAGGAAGCGCCACAACGGTCTCGTCCTACTCGCATCGATCCCATCGAGCACGTTCTGAGCGCTTTTGTCGCCCATCCGCTCCAGTGCCGTCAGATCCTCCTTCGTCAGTCGGTACAAATCAGCGAAACCCTTCACCAGGCCGCCATCCACCAATTGCTCGATCAACGACGTTCCGAGGCGTTCGATATCCATCTGGTCGCGGCCGGCAAAGTATCGCAATCGCTCCTTCAATTGCCCTGCACATTCGGGATTCCGACAGCGAACGTACACCCCCGCCTCGTCCCTGGTCACGTCCGAATCGCAGATGGGGCACTTCTCCGGCACGGGGAACGGCTTGGCCCCCTTCGGCCGCAGCTCTTTCTTGACCTCGACCACCTGGGGAATGATCTCGCCGGCCTTCTCGATCAGCACGGTGTCTCCGCGGCGAACGTCCAGCCGCTGCATCTCGTCGAAGTTGTGCAGGCTGGCGCGTTTGACCGTCGTGCCGGAAAGCTGGACCGGCTTGAGGTTCGCCACCGGCGTGAGGATGCCGCTCTTGCCCACCTGGACCGCGATCGATTCGACCACTGTCTGAGCGCGCTCGGCAGGAAACTTGTAGGAGATGCACCAGCGGGGAGCGCGGCCAGTGGCGCCGAGGATATCGCGCTGGTCGAGCCGGTTGACCTTGACGACCATGCCGTCGATCTGATAGTCGAGCGCGGTCCGTTTCCGGTTCCAGCCGAGACAGATCTCGATGACCTCGTCGATGTCCTTCGCGCGCTTGATGTGAGGATTCACAGGCAGACCCAACTCCTTGAACCGCTGCAACGTGCGGTAGTGGTCGTCGGCCAACGGCTGCGAAACGGCGCCGGTGGCGTAGGCGAAGAACGCCAGGTTCCGGGTCGCCGTGATGCGGGCATCGAGCAGCTTCAATGAACCGGCAGCGGCATTGCGCGGATTGGCGAAGGCCGGCTCGCCCGATACGGCGCGAGCTTCGTTCAAGACAGCGAACGACCGGGTCGGCATATAGACCTCGCCCCGGACCTCCAACAGAGCGGGCACGCGATCCTCGTCGATGAGTGACAAGGGAACGGACTTGATGGTTCGTACATTGGCTGTCACGTCGTCGCCAACCTCTCCGTCTCCGCGCGTGGCAGCCGTGACAAGAACGCCGTCTTCGTACCGCAGGCTGATCGCCAAGCCGTCAATCTTGGGCTCGACGACATAATCGTAGTCGGGTGTGTCCAACTGCTTGCGGACCCGCTCGTCGAAGGCCCGCAGCTCGTCGGCGTTGTAGGTGTTGTCCATGCTGAGCATGGCAACGGCGTGCCGGACCGTCGCAAAACCTTCCAGCGGCCGGCCGGAGACGCGCTGCGTCGGCGAATCGGGCGTCACCAATTCCGGCCGCTCGGCTTCCAGAGCCTGGAGCTGAGAAAACCGCTTGTCGTACTGCTGGTCGCTGATCTGGGGCTGATTCAGGACGTAGTAGAGGTAATCGTGCCGCCGAATCTCGCGTCGCAGTCCTTCAATCCGTTTCTTGACGTCGCCAGCCATAGCTACCCACGCGTATCTTCCGTCGAATCCTACGCAACCCTGCCTGAACTGAACACGCGCTACGGCGTCTGCCCGAAATCACCCTCAGTCGCTCAACCAACCAGCGGTTGATTATAAACCGCCTGTGGAGCAATGACCACGACGAAATCTGGCCCGGCCGAGGCCACGCTTGGTGGGAGCAGATGTCAAGCCAACAATCCGTGACAAGCCGGGCAACGGCGGCGCAAAGAAAAACGCCGCGACAGATGCGCGGCGTTGAAAGACAAAACCACCCTCCCCCGTTAGGCCGGTTCCGTGGGACGTTAGCCGGATACAGGCCTCCAATATCGATCCGCGACTTCCACAGCAGACATCGGTCTTCACTCAGCGACTCGACCCGGGCGGCCCACCGAAACCGAGAAGACCACGGGAAAGGTCGTAAACGAACAGACCCCGCGATGCCGAGTAGATGAACACCTGTTGGCCTTCCACCCGCAGATTCGCTATAGCTGTCTTGCCGTAGAAGACGCTCGCCGCACCCGAGAAGAGCAACGCATCATGCAACTGCGTCCCGAGATCGAGAACCTGCTCATCCGTGAAACCGATGCGCCTGGCGATGACAACAACATCATCGGGGCTCAAGTCGGCGACCTCTCGGCTGCTCTTGGGCACGATCTGCAGCGCATTGTTCCTGGGACGCGTGCCATCTCGATGGCCGAGCTCCGCCCATTCGGCCGGCTGGGCCTTGCACCCCATCAACTCCGAAGCCAGTAGAACCAGCAGCATGACTTTGGCTGCCGCACCCAGTATGTTTCGGCTAACCCGCACAGTCCTTATACTCCTTAGCGGTCATCTTGCTATCTGAGCCTGGACAGGCTCCGTACAAGCTCTTCCCTGAAGTCGGCGCCGGTCGGCTCGTTCGGCCTGGCTCTCAGGTTTACGACCGCCGGTGAGGTCGGCGCTCGATAGCTATCAGGGACTAAATGCGCCGTCACGAATACGGCGACTTCCTTCGTTGCCTCATTGCTTTCCGTGTTCCTGAAGAGGCGCCCAACGAAAGGCAAACGGCTCAGGCCCGGCACGCGTTTCTCCAGAACTTTCGACCGACTTTCAGTCAGACCCGCCAGGGCCACCGTACCGCCGTCGGCAACCGTGGCGACGTTCCTGGCCATGCGCCGCGTCACTACCGGCAGGTCAGTCTCCTGACCTCGCGGGGTGCTCTCACTGACCTCCACCGCCAGTTCCATCGTGATGTCGTTATTGTCGCCGATGCGCGGCGTAATGGTCAGCGTCGTACCCGCGGTAATCGTCACGAACTCAGATTGTACGTAGTAGTTCAGACTCTGGGGACCTGTGAGGACGTAGTGCTCCTCGTCCACGACCCGTATCTGCGACTCCCTGCCGTCCTGAGCCAGCACCTGCGGATTCGAGACGATCTCCGCCTGACCATTCTGCTCGAGAAGGTTCAGCATCAGCAGCAACTGATTCGTGAAGGTCCGGTCCGGGGAGTACCCAATCTGAACGCCCCAGGGCCAATCCGAATTCGAGGCAATCTCGCCGGTAACGTTGGCGGCACCTCCCACGAACGAATCCCCGAAGAAGCCGGCGCCGATTTGGGGGAAGCCCCACTCGACACCCATGTCCAGCAGGCCGCTTCGCTCCATCACAACCACGCGTGCATCGAGCAACACGTGCCGCGGACGCTGATCGAGCTGCTTGAGATCGGCAACGATGCGCTCGGCCAGGGCCCGAGGCGCCGTGACCGAGACGAGGTGAGAGTTGGGATCAGTATCGGCCATGACGTATCTGTCATAAGCACCTGACATGAGTTGCTTGGCTCTGGTCGGCGTGATGTAGTTCAGGTAGACCGCGCGTGTCTCCGTGATCGCGGGGAAGGCGCTGGAATACCTGATGCCAGTGCCCTCCGGCTCGGTAACGTCGCGACTGCCCACCAGGTAGTAGTTCTCCGTTTCCTTTGCCACGTAGGGCGTTCCCGCCAGCACGATATCCAGAGCGGCTGCCAACGGCTGGTGGGACACGTCCGCCCACGTCGAGCCGATGACGTCCTCACCGGCGACAATGGTCACACCGGTTGCCACCGAGATGTCTTGCAGGACCTGAGTCAGTTGGTCGCCAAAGAATGTCTGGGTGATCGGCCTGAAGACCAGATAGGCATCGCCTTCCTTCTTGAATTCGTACTGTCCGCCCTCCAAAATCCTCTGCAGGGCGGTTTCGATGGGCGCTCCGACCAGTTGCACATTCACCGACTGCGTGTCGCGCCGGACGGTTCGATCCACGCCGATCTTGACGTTCACTTGCTCAGAGATCTTAGTCAAGACATCCAGCAGATCTCCCTGGAACAGACCGTTGACCGCCGGGCCCGTGATGGGCATTGGTGAAGGCGTTCCCCGACCGGTAGGAGGCACGTTGGGACCTACAACCGTCGGTCTGCCGCTCTCGCCTGCGAGTTTCCTCAACAGCTCTTCTTGCCTTCTGAGCATGTCGATGAGCGCCTGCTTTTCGGGATCAGCCGTGACTATCTCAGGTCCGGGTTCCGTGACTGCATTCGGCTCCACCGGTCGCACGAGCCCCGGTGTCGGCTGCCCAGCCCCGGTCGCCGGCCGTGAGGGCCCGGCCGCCGGCCGCGTCGGCGGCGTAGGAGCGGTCTTGACCGTCTTGTCGATGTCTTGCGTGACATTCGTGTAGACATAGCTGGTCTCGTCAGCCGGCTCAATGATGAACCCCGGCTTCGTCGGCACCAGCTTGCCGGACCAGCCGTAGGGCACCTTGATAGCGAACTTGCCCTGGGCATTGGTTGTGGCGGTGTGGCCGCCCGGCTCCGCGGTGACGAGCACTCCTTGGAAGGGCGCATCGTCAATAACGATACTGTCGGTGATGGTCATCATCTTGAGCGCGGCGCTGAAGCCCACGTTCGAGATGTTCTGAATTACCGGCGCATCGATCGACTTGGTCGACGGATTGAACGTGTAGCCATCCTTCTTGGGCGTAAGCTTGCCGCGCCAGCCGTAGTCCACAGTCAACTCGTAGTTTCCGGTGGCATCGGTCGTCGGCGAGATGGTAATGCCTTCAGCCAAGACCAGCACGTCGGCGACGCCGCCCTTCTCATCGATGACGCGGCCGGCAACGGTGTACTGGAGGACACCCGCCTGATAGTCCTCGTACAGTTGGTCTGTGAGCACTTCACCATAGGTGCGGGTGGCCGGCGTGAAAGTATAGCCCACCTTCTTGGGTGTGACGTTCCCATTCCACTTGAAGGTCACGTCGGCGCTGTAGGACCCGTCGGGTCCGGATACAACCGTGCCCGGCAGACCTTCGAGACGCACCTGGGCCTGTCCGACGTTGCCGGCAATCTTGTAGGTAATGGGCTTGGCCTTGTAGTTCTGGTTCGTGAGGTCGCTTGTCACCGAGCCGTAGACTTTGGCCGGGTCTTCGAACAGCCAGCCTTCCTTCGTCGGAGTGACCGTTCCGGACCAGGCATAATCAACCTTGGCGGTGTAGAATCCCGTGGCGTCGCTGACCGGGTTGTTGGGCAAACCGTTCATGGTGACGCCCTTGGTCGCGACGTTGCCGGAAATCGTCAGTTGGATCATTGTCGGGGTATAATCCTGGGCCGCCGCATCGCTGACGACGGGCGGATAGTCGCGGGAACTCGGCGTGAACTTATAGCCCGGCCGCGAAGGGGTGACCTTGCCGTTCCAGCCATACGATACGATTGCGGTATAGAGGCCGTTTTCGTCGGTCATGGGGTTCTCCGGGAGTCCTTCCAGGATGACACCCGCCATGCCGGCGCTTCCGGTGATCTGATAGGTGAACACCTGCGCAGCATAGTTCTCGGCCGTCGCCGATTCCATCACCTGCGTGTAATCCCTTTTCTCCGGCGTGAAGGTGTACCCGTCTTTCGTGGGTGTTGCCGTTCCCGTCCAACCGTAGGGCACGTCGTCACTATAGCTGCCGTCGGCAGCCGTGACGGGGTTGTTCGGCAATCCCTTCATCGTGACGCCGCCCACGCCGACCGAGCCGGCGACCTTGAAGGTCAGCTTTGACGCGCCGAAGTTCTCGCCGGACTTGTTCTCTTTCACCTGGTTGTACGTCTTGCTGGGAGGATCGAACCGGTATCCGACCTTCTCGGGGACAATGGTGCCGCTCCAGGCAAAGGGAATAGTGGCGGTGTAGCGGCCGTTCAGATCGCTGATCGTCTCTTCGGGATACCCATTGAGCTGCACGCCCGGCTGGCCCGTCGAGCCGGTAATCGTGAACGTCACCCGGTTCGCCTGGTAGCTCTCCTCCGTCTTGCTCTCTGCGACGTTCGTATAAGCCCTCGTTTTCGGCTCGAACGTGTAGCCCAGCTTGACCGGGGTGACAGTACCGCTCCAGCCATACTCGACCTCGGCACTGTAAACGCCGTTCTCATCGGTAACCGGCGGCCCGGAAGGTCCGACCAATCCCTGCATCGTAACACCGGACAATCCCACTGAGCCCGATATGACAAACTTCTGCCGGACAGCCTTGAAGCCCTGACTGTGGGTATTCGGCGTGAACAACAAGATCACACAGAGGACTACCACCCCGCCCGATAATATCCTACCGATACGTTTCATTGCCATAGGTCAACGTCCCTTTCTCCAGCCGTAATCACGCTATCCCACGGCTTCTCCACAACTATCGGCAATCCCGCGCCCTGATTTAAGCAAAAACCGCCCCCTGCGGCTTACTAGAATCTGATCACCGTCTCGCCCTCGCCGGCTGCCAAACCCACCTGCTCCAACACTTTGGCGCCGTTCTCCTCCTTGACTTCGAAGGCAATC
>CAZGRF010000032.1:4707-6697 GCA_964527825.1 uncultured Pirellulales bacterium | reverse complement strand
GACCTGAGAGCTGCCCTCGACTCTCCGGTTACTCACATATACGTATGCCTTGACCGTCCCTCCCTCTTGACCGTCGGGATACTGCGCGTGCAGCTTGACGACCGCGTAATAATTTGGCCGGTCGGCGTCCTCCGGCATCCGCGCCACGACTCTCAGATTCTGGCGGCCGAAGTTGCGCAGCTCGAACTGCCGCGGCTCAACCGATAGCCAGTCCATACAGCCGAATTGCTCGCCGAGCACGACCTCACCTGACACCGGGTTCCTCATGGTCATGCCGCGCATGTGTTCCGGCAACATCGTTTCCACTTCCACATTGACCTTCTCTTCGGAAGCATTGCCGACGGTGATCGTGCCCATGCGTGTTCCGCCGGGGGTGGTCTCAATGGCCAGTTCCACCGGACTCAGGTCCAGTCCGGCGTCCGGCGCCACGCTCATCGCACGCGGGTCGCCCGCGAACCGGAATTCCTTGCTGATCTGATCGGTGGGCCGACCGTCTACCACAAGGAACCCTTCCACCCGGTAGTCACCGGCCGGCAGAGGCCGCCCCACATCCTTCTTGAGATTCAGTGTTACGTGAGGGATGATGCCGAGATCCCCCTCGTCCGGGAACGGCACCTTCGTAATCTGGCGCCAGTGTCCCCCCAGCTTGTTCGAGAGTCGGACCAATCCTTTCATGCGCGAGAAAGTACCACCGGCGTTTTCGATCGCCAGGTTCACGACACTGGCTGCCGGATGCGCGTCGCTGCGAGGCTGGAACGTCAGACCGGCATCGTTCAGCTTCACGTCGTGGCGCAACAGCCGGCCCTGTACCTCGATGATGACTGGAACGACAAACTGAAGGAGCATAGAAGCCTGGAAACCATCTATCTCGGCAGCCCGATAGCGCATCGTGGCGACGATCGCCGCGCAGTGATAGCCTCGCCTGCCCGAGGGTACCGTCACTGAGAGCTTGATCGGGGCCCGTTGCAGAGCAGGCACCTCGACGCTGTCTTTGTCCAGCGTCAGCCAGCTTCGGCAACTGAATTCCTCGTACTTCGCGGCGTCGGGATCGTTCGGTTCAATGACCTGCCATACGCCGTTAGGATCCTGTGTCACGCCCGCAACTCTCAGGTCGACGGTCGCGGATCGGTCTACCTCCGTGCTTTCAATGTACACGGTTTGTTGCACGCGTCTGCCGGGCGGCACCGCCACGCTCACCTTCGCCGGCTGGACGGTGAACTGACCGAAAACCGAACTTCCGGCCAGAAGAACAATCGTGATGATCCCGATAATCCGTGCCATAGACCTACTACCCACGTTCAATGCCCCGCGCCCGCCGCAAGGCAAGAGGTCAGAATTCGTTCGCATAGATCGATTTCCCGTTGCCATGCCCACACTCCATCTCTCAAGAGCGGCCCGATCGCCCACTCTCGACCTGCAGTCCTAAGAAGTCGGTCTTCTCTCACATGCTTGCGATTTCTTACCTCTTCGGCATTCCCAATAAGACACTTGTCCTATTTCTCGTGATTTCCCCGCGAAGCACCCCCAAGCAATAGCGCCGCCTCCCTCAGGATATCCCTGTAGGCTCCCGAACATTGCCCTTATGGGATACCCCCTATAGTACCAGATGGCCAACGGCTTGTCAATACCTAACTTGCCCATAGCACCAAATTTATCGCAATTCCGAATGACATTGCAGGCAAGCCCAGACAGGCTATTTCGGAGTCGATACCTACGATAATATATGACCTTGGTATCAGGTCGCCGCTCGGACAGAACGAGCTGGAGGAATCCGCGTCGCGCAGCCCGCGGGGTCGCGGCAAGTCAGTTGTCGCTCATGCACATCAAACCAAAGAGAAGGGGAGAGATGGATATCATGCATCCATCTCTCCCCTTGTGATTCTGATACTCGGCACTGCTAACACCGCTGCCACCGTTCCGCATGATGCCGACGGTTCCGGCATCGGCGCCCCGCACCAAGTACATCAAGCGTTACACTCTCGGTACGACT
>CAZGRF010000032.1:0-4607 GCA_964527825.1 uncultured Pirellulales bacterium | reverse complement strand
TCCATCACGACAGGGATCGTGCAGATTTCCTGGGGGACGAAAGTCGTCGGCCAGGTGTGAATCTTCAGATCGCCCGCCTGGGCGGCCCCGGCCAGCATAGCCACTGCTGCGACCACAAAAAGACTTTTCTTCAACATCTTCACTTCCTTTCTAACTTAACCCTCGCTCCGAATTGGCCGATAGGCCCTGTGGAGCTAACCCAATTGATCCGGCTCGGCACGACGGACGCCCAAGCCGCACACTACAGCGGGCAATACCACGCCAATCGACTTGTTCGGACCTGCCCGCTCCACGCCGAACAAGCCGCGGCCCTGAAGAATCAGATTCGACCTGCGATTTTCATTCCCACTTAGCATTTGACATCGCCCTACCGCCCCAAGAGAGGGCCAATCTCTTGGACGACTCACAGTGCCGTCTTCAGCCTGCGATCCGCAAGCTGCGTCCAGCCTGTGAGATGTCACTGCGTCATCACCTTACCTCCTTTCTCCCCTGTCCCTAGTAGAGGGGGCCTCTAATGGGGTCGTACCTTTCCTTAGGTCCTGGGCAATCTATCAGATACATAATACCTGTCCGACACAATCAGCCACGAGACTCGGCCACATCACCCTCTTCGAATCACGGCCCTGCCATGACCGTTATCACCAGAGTCCCGCGATACTGTCCTGCCGGGTACTTCGCCGAACCCACGACGCCCACTTGGAGATCAACGGAGACGTCCTCACCGCAAGAAGCCGTTGGCCTGTTTGACTGAGCAATGGTAACTCGCCCCTGTCCAACAGGCGCCTCCCTGCCATTGATCTTGACCGACAGGTGCTTCGGAGAAATCGCTGCCGCGCCCTTGCTGTTCTGCAAGCCCAGGAACGAAGCCTCGATATGGTACGGACAATTCGCGACCACGTGCGCGGTCACGCGCGAGCCGATCTGCTGCAAGCCCGGGCCGACCACCTCGCCCAAATAGAGTGGATCGGACGGCACCGTAACTTTCACGAACGGTTGAAACGGACCCACCGCCGCAGCCATGTCCGCTGTCACGAAGCACACCGCGATAATCACAC
Organism: uncultured Pirellulales bacterium; assembly: GCA_964527825.1. Classification (GTDB taxonomy): domain Bacteria; phylum Planctomycetota; class Phycisphaerae; order Sedimentisphaerales; family Anaerobacaceae; genus JAFGLV01. The sequence continues at coordinate 3,552 of CAZGRF010000032.1, read as the reverse complement.
AAGTCTTCGCCAGATTCCACATTTTACCTACCCCCCTGCATCAACGTCAGACCCTATTCAACCTGTCTGCCTCCGCATTACTCTGGCAAAAGCACCTTCCCAAGAACAGACCTATTCAGTTGTCTGAGAACCCCTCTGCTCCAAAGGCAGCCCATCCCAACCCCCTCACGACGAAATAGACCCGCCTCTGGTACACGACCGCGCGAAGCGTGAGGCTTGGCAAACCGCAGAATTGAACAGCAGAGCTCTCTTTGCCCTCCTCACCTTCCCACTCTCCTTTCCCCATAGTCGAATGCGAAGGTAAACGTCACACCCACGCACCGACTATTTCGCATGATGATCCATACGGACCACCATTGCCCATACCACCCACACTACTACTTTTAACAGGCAGTGTCAAGCATGTTTTGATTTTATGGCTTTTTTTATCCTGACACCGCAGTATTCCCAGACTGTGTATTCTACTCAACCGAACGCTCAATGTCAATACCAATATGCCGTTTTTTGGTGCTCGTGCGGTCTTGTTCCCGCGAGGCTTGACCACATGGCATGGGCCCATAACACGCGCCAGTCAGCGGAAAACGTGCAGGAGAGGCACATTCATCCTAACGTAACCCCTTTCCTGCGGGATACATGCGCATATTGAGCCGCAGCTACCCACCGTTGTCCCCCGGCCGCTTCGTCTCTCTGACCGTGCTTCCCGCCTCGGAATTGGCCCACCCACACTGTCCGGGCGACCAGGTACTCCCCGGCTCCGATGCCTCATGGCCCGGGTCCGCAGCAGCCCAGAAAGGCGGAGATGACGGGAGGCCGGAACGGTCGTCTTGCAGGGTTTCCCATGCGCCCGCAAGATGCTTGGCAGGTCGGTACTGACGTACGCACGGCGTCGCCAGGCCCGCTCAAGAAGGAGCAGCACCCCGGCGTTCGATGGTCCCGGGGGCGTTGGGCCGGCGCGGTGTGCTCACGTGCAGCCTGCCCGATGGGCTCTTTAGGCTGAGGTACTCGCATGTCGATCTGACGCGGGAGGCCTACTTCCGCCGAAGGATGCACCTTGAACATCACCAAGTGAGCGTGCCTCGCAGGCTGACACCCCGTCCCGCACCCAATCAAGGCACAGCGACACTCGAAAGCCTCGCCGCCGGGCTGCTCTCAACTCCCCGAGTAGGACTCGAACCTACAACCTAGCGGTTAACAGCCGCTCGCTCTACCGATTGAGCTATCGGGGAATGCGGCAAAAAAACAAGACCCTCAACATCATATCCGGGGTCTCAGGTGGAGTATCAGCGAAAAGCCTACAGATTTCAACAACTTTGTCAAGATTTCCCGCGTGCTGCCGATAGGATAGCGACGGCAGTGCTGGACAATCATCCGGCGGTCGGGTAACTTACTCGCCCTGTGTTTGGCCCGCGCCGAGGCAGATAACCGTAAGAAACGCCGCTGCATGCGGACACCGGGGCACTACGCGGAATTGACGGAACATGAGGGCGCACCAGCGCATCCTTTCATTTTATGGGAACAGTCTCTGACTTATCGCTTTCCTAGGTCAGCACGGGCATGGCCAAAGACATACTCAGCGTAGGCGAGTTCACGATAATACGACGCATCGGAAATGGGGCTCGCAGCACCATATACCTGGCAACCGATGAGGAGGATGGAGTTCTTGTTGCCCTCAAACGGGTCATCGTGGAGAGACCCGAGGATCATCGCGTACTCGAACAGACCGAGACGGAGTACAAGGTTGCCCGGGAGATCGATCACCCTTACATCCGAAAATGCTACAAACTCCGGAAGATCCGTAGCATGTTCAAGGTTCGGGAGTTGCTGCTCTCAATGGAGCACTTTGACGGCAAGACTCTCGAAGACAGTCCGACCCTGAGCCTGGGCGACGTGCTGTTGGTCTTCCGGATGGTTGCCACCGGCCTCAATGCGATGCACCAGCGCGGGTACGTACACTGTGACATCAAACCCAACAACATCCTTATCAGCAAAGGCGGCACGATCAAGATCATCGACCTGGGCCAGAGTTGCCGCATTGGGACAATCAAGTCGCGCATCCAGGGCACGCCGGACTATATCGCTCCCGAGCAGGTCAAACGTAAGACTCTCACGCCGAAGACCGACATCTTCAATCTCGGCGCCACCATGTACTGGGCGCTGACCGGCAAGAATGTCCCTACCCTCATCCCGAAGAACAAGAATGGGATCGGCCTTCTAGAACCGCCGAAGTGTCCCGCGCCACATGAAATCAAGAGTCAATTGCCCCTCGGCATTTCCATGTTGGTCATGGACTGCGTGAAGAACGACCCGGCCGAGCGCCCGCCAAGTGTGGCCGACGTCATCGCCGGCCTGGACGCCATGATCCACAGCATCTTCGGCGGCAAGATAAAAGCGAATCGAAATGCCTCGCACAACCATCGCGCTGCTCCATAAAGGGATTACGGCCAATCAAGCAGACAGGTACCGACGGGGGAATCTCGTCCGCCTGTCCGCGGAGGGCGTGCTGGTCGTAGGAGGTGACATTCATGGCCACCGTCGAAACTTCGAACGCCTTATAGCCCACGCCGATCTGTCGAAGCACCCCGACCGGCACATTGTGCTTCAAGAGATCATCCACGGCGGACCCGAGGACAACACCGGGGGATGCCTCTCGTATCAGTTGCTGTTCGAAGCCATTCGGCTCAAGCTGAGCTTCCCCGATCAGGTCCACTTCATCATGGGCAACCATGACACCGCATTCATCAACAGCACGGAAGTGATGAAGGACGGCAAAGAGATGAACCGAGCCATGAATTCTGCTCTGGAGCGGCAATTCCAGCAGGCCAGCGGCGACGTCAAGCTGGCGCTCAGGCAGTTTCTCTTTTCGCAGCCTTTGGCCGTTCGGTGCAAGAATAGGGTTTGGGTCTCGCACTCCCTGCCGAGCGATCGTTTTGTTGATCGGTTCGATCCAGGCGTCTTCGACAGAGAGCTCCAGATCGCCGATTGCGCCAAACCGGGCCCCGCCTACGTGCTGACGTGGGGGCGGCGCCATAGCCAGAGCACCCTGGACAAGCTGGCCGAACAGCTTGACGTGGACCTCTTTGTGTTAGGCCATCAGCCCCAGACGCAGGGCTGGAACCGGGCCGGCCGCAACCTCATCATCCTCGCCTCCGATCACAACCACGGCTGCCTGGTCGAGATGGACCTGACACGTTCCTGGTCAGCCGAGGAACTGGCCGACAAGATCGTCCCGCTGGCCTCGATCTCTTGACAACAGAGGATCAGCCATCGTTGCGTCGTAGAGACCCAATATCCCGCGTGAGGCTCAATCCAGCGTCAAGGGACCGGGAAGACCACGTCGTCCAGCCAGACCGTGTCATCACCTTCCGAAACCGAGCTGTCTTTCTCGTAGCTCCACTCGAAGGTATGACTGCCGGCGGTGACCGGTACAGTGACGTAGGTCCAGTCCTCAGCTCCGGAGTAGCTCCCTCTTTCCTGGCCGTCGACCCGGAAATGAAGGGCATCGTAGGACGGCTCCGAGGAGGTCTTCACATAGAAGCTGATGACTCCTGCTAT
>CAZGRF010000031.1:0-16495 GCA_964527825.1 uncultured Pirellulales bacterium | reverse complement strand
ATCTGGGATCGGCTATTGTGTACTGCGCCATAACAGGTTAGAATTGCTGCCATGAGACAGACGGTCCAAGTCATAGCTGTTGGCGCGCTGTGCCTAACGATGTGGGGTTGGGTCATCGCGGCCGAACCGAACGTGCCGGGCCCTTCTGAGGTGGGTGCGCGAGAGGCAAAGGCGGCGGTGATTCCCTGCAAGAGCGATATCGATCAGGCGCTGTTCGATTCCATAGTCCGCCGTAGCGAAACGGCCCTGGCAGAAGGAGCTGACTACCTGATCTACCAGATCGAGACGTACGGAGGGCGCGTCGACTCGGCCGACAGCATTGCGAAGTACTTCATCCAGACTGTCGACGATCGCGCCCGAACGGTGGCCTATGTGACGACGGAAGCAATCTCCGCAGGTGCATTGATCAGCGTCTCGTGCAACGACATCATCATGCGTAGGAACACGACAATTGGCGATTGTGCCCCGATCACGCTGGGAGGCAAGCTGGAGGGTGTCGAGCGGGAGAAGGCTGAAAGCTTCATCCGCGCCGCTTTTCAGCGAGCGGCAGAGGCGAACGGCTATCCCGAGCTACCATTGAAGGCGATGGTGACCATGCAGATCAAGGTCTGGCGCGTCAAGAACCTGCAGAGCGGACATTGGGAGCTCTTTGAGGGCGAGACGCTGCCGACGGACGCCAATGAATACGATGTGCAGGGTGCTGAAGAGATCGTCGGCCCCGAGGAGCTCTTGACACTGACCGCCTCGCAGGCCCATGAGTACGGCGTGGCGCGCGCGGTCGTGGACGACCTGGACGGCGCACTGGCCTTCTTGGAGGGACGCGATGGTGTCGTGTTTGCCGAAGCGCCGATGGTGCTTGAGATAACCTGGTCGGAACGCATGGTCAGTTGGCTCAATTCGCCGGCCGTGATGGGGGTCCTGGTCATGCTGGCATTGCTCGGTGTCTACATCGAGTTCAGCACGCCGGGTATCGGCCTGCCCGGCTTGGTCGCCGTGATCTGCTTTGCCCTCATCATCGGCAGCAAATACCTCACCGGATTGGCAAACTGGGTGGAGATTATCCTTCTGTTCGCTGGGATTGTGCTACTGCTTATCGAGTTCCTTGTACTGCCCGGCTTCGGAATTGCTGGGATACTGGGGATCATATTCGTGTTTGGCGGCCTGTTTGGGATGCTGATCCGAAACGCTCCGGGGCAGTTGCCGTGGCCTGAGACCCCTCAGGACTGGAGCACACTAACGGATGGTGTGCTGGGGCTGGCATTCGGGTTCTTAGGCTTTTTCGTCGCGGCGGCGGTCTTGGCTCGGTACCTTCCCAGACTCCGCTTCATGAGTGGGCTGATCCTGGTGCCGGCCACAGTGCCGGCCGGCCACAGTCGCTCGAATCTGAGCATGACGGCTCCGCCGGAGAGCGCTCAGATCGACATCAATGTCGGTGACATCGGGCAGGTGACGTCGAGGTTGCGGCCGGCCGGCAAGGCGCGCTTCGGTGACGCCGTGGTGGATGTTGTTGCGACCGCAGAGTTCCTGGATATCGGGACGGCGGTCGAGATCATCGAGATACATGGCAATCGCGTGGTTGTAAGAGGTCTCGAGAGCGCGTGAGATGGACCGGGATGCCTGCCGCGGCAGTACTCGGCTCGCTAAGTCTTTCTCTAAGGGGTGAACGGATGGTTTGGTGGCTGCTGTTTGCCATTTTTCTCTATGCTGTCTGTGCGGCGCTGGTCGTCGCGGAGGTTTTCATTCCCAGCGGTGGGCTGCTGGGTGTCTGCGCCTTGGCGTGCCTGGTAGGGGGGGTAGCTACATTCTTTCGCTACAGTCCCGCCGCCGGATGGATCGGTGTGGTGGTGGCGATTGTCATGGTTCCATCTCTTCTGGTCGGGGCCTACAAGGTGCTGCCGAAGACTCGGTTCGGCCGCCGCGTGATTCTCGCTCCTCCCTTGCGGGAACGCGGCGACGCCATACCGGATACGGCGGAACTTGTGAGACTGCTCGGCCAGGCTGGAACCGTTCTGACGCCGTTGCGGCCGGTCGGTATGTGCAGTTTCGCCGGGCGAAGGGTTGAATGCGTTTCCGAAAGCGGTTACATACAGAAAGGCAAGACCGTCAAGGTGATTCGCGTGGAAGGGACACAGCTAACCGTCCGGCCGACGGACGAGGCTTAGGGAAAGGATGGCAGGATGTTTGAGATGATGCGAATACTGTTGGGGCAGCAGGGTATGGACCCCATCGTGATTGGAATCCTGATTGTCATTGGCATCGTAGCGCTGGTCTTCGTGCTGATCGTTGCCAAGTTTGCCCGGCTGTGGCTACAGGCGTATTTCTCCCGGGCAGACATCAAGCTCAGCGAGCTGATCGGCATGTGGCTGCGTAAAGTGGACGCCAGGGTCATCGTACTAAGCAAGATCACCGCGATTCAGGCGGGTTTGGAGTTGACGACGAAAGACCTTGAGAGTCACTATTTGGCGGGGGGACGTGTGCCCAACGTCGTTCGCGCCTTGATCGCAGCCAACCGCGCCAACATCGACCTGACCCTCAAGACCGCCACGGCTATCGACTTGGCCGGGCGCGATATCCTCGACGCGATCCAGACCAGCGTGAACCCGAAGGTGATCGACTGCCCTGATCCCAAGAAGGGCAAGGAGACTATCGACGCGGTGGCCCAGGACGGCATCCAACTCAGGGCCAAAGCCCGTGTGACGGTCCGGACAAACATTCAACGGCTCGTCGGCGGGGCGACGGAAGAGACGATCATTGCCCGTGTCGGCGAAGGCATCGTTACGACCATCGGCAGTTCCATCACGTACAAGAGCGTGCTGGAAAACCCGGATCGGATCTCCAAAGCGGTGCTGGGCAAGGGCCTCGACGCGGGGACGGCGTTCGAGATCCTCTCGATCGACATCGCCGACGTGGACGTCGGCGAAAACATCGGCGCCCAGCTCCAGGCGGCCCAGGCGGAAGCCGATATGAGGCGGGCCAAGGCCGAGGCTGAGAAACGCCGCGCCATGGCAGTCGCACGCGAGCAGGAAATGCGGGCCCTTGTCGTCGAGAATGAGTCCAAGGTCCCGCTGGCCATTGCGGAAGCCTTCATGAAAGGCAACCTGGGTATCATGGACTACTATCGGCTCAAGAATATCGGAGCGGATACGCAGATGCGTGAATCCATCGCCAAGCCGAAGAAGACTGAGTGACCCAGCGTAAGGCGAACGTTCGAAGCCCGCGATGGTAGTCTGTCGAGCGGGCGCACGACAGGGCAGCGACATGAGAGAGTGGATTCTAGAGTCTGTCCCGCTGGCTCAAGAGCATGATTTTAGCGAATGGGCCTATATCCTTTTTTTGGTTGTCGTGGCGGTTTTCTCGGCGGTTGGGGGGCTGATTAAGAACGCCGAGGCGAAAAAACGGCAGCGAGCCGGCAGGGGGGCCTCGCAACAACCTTCGATAGGGCAGCAGCGAGAGACTTGGCAGCAACGCTTGGCTCGGAAGGCAGAGGAAATGCAGCGCGCTATCGAGGCTAAGTACGGCCAGACACCGCAAGAGCGTTCTGCCCGGCCGCCTTCCGGGCGGGGCCAACCGAGACAAGGCAAATTGGCAATTCAGACCGGCCGCAGCGGCAAGCCGATCATGGTTTTCGAGGAGGCCGCGTCGGAGTCGATGGCGCGACCACAGGCCGCAACGGAACGTCAGACACGTGAAGCGATAGCAACTGCCAAGCGTCGTGCGGCTAAACGTCGTCTGACCGCAGAGTCCAAGCCTGGGTCACATGTCGCGGCGAGAGCAATAGACGGACAGAGGCCTTTGTCGATCAGCGCGACCGTTGAGCCTCCACCTGGGCCAACCAGCTACGGGGCCGCTTCTATCATCGACTACGATGATCCCGACAGCCTTAGAAAGGCCATCCTGCACTACGAGATTCTGGGCAAGCCCCTTGCTTGGCGTGACCCCCTCGAACGCACCTCAGGGTTCTGAAAAGAACTGGGAGAAACGAGGTCTCCCCGTTCCGGAATCACTTTCTCTCGTGCCGAACCTTAAGAGTCCCCCAATCACAGCGCACGGCGTCCGCGCAACCAGCCGACAACGCCGGCCCCTATGCCTGCGAGGAACACGGCACCCGGCGTAGGGACTGTCGGCGGCGGATTCGACGTATCACCGTAGACCGTAAGCTTGGAGTCCTTCAGCCACAGATATCCCCGACCAATCGCTTTGTTGTCCACCGAAATCTGGACATTCAACAGGCCGTCGGCAAGGAGGCTCGGCGCTACTGCGACGCTATACGCTCCGCTGTCCACTTCGCCGATATCCCATGAGGTCCCGTCATACACAACGGTGACGTACTCATCCTGACCGGACATGCCGTCGCCGTTGGCCTCGAACTGCAGCTCCAGCTCAGCGCTGCCGATCGCAAGCCCGGGACTGTAGCCAGGCTCGTCCGTGATGTCATGCGTATAGCTGTAGGGCGACCCTTCCCAGACGCAGACGGAATAGTCGATCTCATCGTCCACTATTGTAGTCGGCGCCGCGCCCGCGCTGGTTGACAATTGCGTCACGACCAGCAACGACAACACTATTGCTGGTACCCCCTTGGTCTTTCGCATCCCCAAACCTCCTTGCTCCCCAGAAGAAACCCCATTGGACCGTAGCGGCGTCCGTCCGCCTCTACCAACCGTCTATATCTGCTCCCGCGTTCCCAATCGTCTCACGCTGAGCAACCGATTCACCCGTTGGCTTGCTACCAAGCGCCTACCACCGCCATCTCACAGACGCGCTGCGCAAGCCAGCGGACGATATGAACGGAGAAAGCTACCCGTCCTCCTTGACTGAGCGAAGAGACATTCATCCAATGAACGCGTCAGTCGTTGGTCTTCACCAAGTGAAGACCTTTATGACAGTTCCGCGCGAAAAAGTCAAGCGAAATCCGTCGCTCCCGCCCGAAATACTCGCCTGACACGCCCGTTCTACGCACGCAGACGGGCTCGACGCAGGGACCACGTTCAAAAGTAGGAACCTGATCGATGCCGGCCAGCACCATCCTGAACGTCTCATAAGATATGTTATGTTGCATTCAGCCGCCGGGGCCGCGACTTGGTGAAATCTGCCCAGACGGGTCCGGTTGGGGGCGTTTCGAGGGCTGCCCGCGATCAGGGGTGGCCTGCGGGCGCGTGTGCCGCCGTCTGGCACAGGTTCTCCCACATCAGCCCTACCGTGTCCAATAGCCCCAGGTTCTGCAGAATGATAGCGATGTTCGTGGTGGGGTCCAGAGTTGAGCGGAGGTTATCCTCGATTTGTCGCTGCAGGTTGATGACGGAGGAGGCAAACTTGAGGCGATTGCAGTAAAGGAGCGCAGTATGGTAATAGAGATCGAGGGTATGGGAGTCATAGAGGCCATGAGGGCGGATCAGGTCAAGCGCCTCATGTTCACGTCCGGTCTCAATAAGACAGACGGCGAGTTTCGTGGTGGCTCGTGCGAAGGTCGGGTTGATCTGGAGGGCGGCTGTGAACGAAGCGCTGGCCTCTTCGTGCCGGCCTGCATGCATGTAAAGGATGCCCAGCCTGTAGTGGAGGTCGGGATTGTGGGGAAAGCTCGCCAAGTGCTTCTGGTGAGCCGCCAGGACGGTTTGGTCGAGGGTCTGAGTGTCATCGGGCGGAGGAAACAGGTTTGCCTCGAAGGCGGCCTTGAGAATGAGCTTGGCCGTTTCCGCGAAGAGGAAGGAACTGTTTGGCTGGATCGCCGATGCAAGAGCGAGGGTGTTGAGCGCCTCGGGTCGGTGCCCGGCGAGTTCCTGGGCCGCCGCCAGGCCGGCGTAGGCCTCCACGATCGTGTCGTTGATCTCGACGGCCCGGTTGAACTGCTGGGCAGCTAACTGCTCGGCCTCGAGCTTCAGATAGGCCGTGCCGAGTTTGATCGTAGCCTCAAGAAAGTCGGGACACAGCCTGATCGCATGCCGATACTGGGCGATGGCATCGGTGGTGGCTCCCATCGTCACCAGAATATCGGCCCGCTTGGCAAGGAGATCCGCCCTTTCGGGTTGATCGGCCAGCAACGCGTCAACCTGATCTAGTGCGTCTTCAGGGTGATCAGAGTGGAGGAGCTGGTCAATGGATTCATCTGGCGTGGCAGAATTGTCAGGGTGGATCAGAATGGCATTGTTGAACGTTTCGATGGCTTTGGGATGTTGACCGGTGATAATGTAGAGATGTCCCAAGGTCACCAGGGTTGAGATATCATCCGGGTAGTGATGTTTCAGCAGTTCATACTGGGCGATGGCGTCATCCAGGCGACCGTCCTTGAAGTAGACAGCCGCAAGCCGCTGCGCAGGCAATTGCAGGTATCCTTTGAACTTGAGGCAGTCTTGGTAGAACTCGACTGCCTCGGCTTGATGGCCGAGCCGCTCATAGCAATGGCCCAGAGCATAGAGCATCAGAGTATTATTGGGCTGCCGCAGGTAGACGGAGTTAAGCTCCTCGACGGCCTGTTTGAGGTTGTTGGCCCGCAGGGCCAATGCGGCTGCGGCTATACGGCCAAGCGGGCAGGACGAATGCTCGAAGAGGTACAGCCGTAGTTGCTCTTCGGTCGCCTCAAGCTTGCCATCGCCCATGAGATCGATGATGCGACCCAGGTGGTGTGTTTGTGGCGAGGCGTGTTCCGCGTCGGCTTGCCGCTGCCGCTGCTCATCGAGCCAGTGCCAGATCAAGTCCGACGTGTCAACCGTTATCGCCCTGCCAAGAATCTCAAGCAGCCCGGTCATCCCTCGCTCCAAGAACCACGAGTCGAATCAAACATGCTGCTGGGATATCGTCCAGTTTCCGAGGGAGGTTGAGCTGTGTTCACGCGCAGCCCGGACCGCTGTTCGTATTATGTCGTACGTCGTGGCGGCTGTGCGTGCTTTAGCGGTTGTTTGGGTTCTGAAGGGGCGTTATAGGGTCTTGGGGCAATGGATATGCGTGGACGATGCCGCAAAGACCCGGGACAAATTGTCGAGAGAATCGAAGTCCTGATTAGCAGAGCGTCATGGCCGGAAGGTCTCCCCCCGCCCTACCGGCGCAGGTCATTGAAGATCACGCGGACGGGCTGAGGGACTCGGCGTCGTTTGGGCTTGCTTCTCGATTTCGCTCAGATAGGCAACGGTCCGCTGCAGGGTGTCGCTGAGGTGCTTGAGCCTGAGCATCGTTTTGACACGGGTGAGCAGTTCAAGTCGATTGACGGGCTTGCTGACGAAATCGTCGGTGCCGGAGTCTATGCCGCGTTCGATGTCCCCAAACTCGTTCAGGGCCGTGACCATGATGATGGGGATGTCGCTTGTCTCAGGGTTGTCCTTCAGCCGTCTGCAAACCTCGAAACCGCTCATCTTGGGCATCATGACGTCAAGCAGAACCAAGTCAGGCTTGGTTTTGTCGACGAGGCCCAGAGCTTCGACGCCGTCGCGGGCGGACACGGTCCGGCACTCCACGTCCTCAAGATATGCCTGGATAAGCTCCAGATTCTGCTGGTTGTCATCGACAACCAGGATTGTTGGCAGCCTGTCATGCTGCAACTCACGATATCCTTGGGGCATAATCATGACTCCCGGCACTGAACGTCGCGGCGGCCTCGCCACAGGCCACCCCGCTTCTGTTTCCGTGTCCTGACGTGTCTTTTCCGCTTTTTGCAGGTGGATTTCAAGAGATTTCCGCCCTCGCAGGCGCTTTTGGCACCTGGCTGCTATGGGGCGCGCGGCAGCCTGAACCACGGTTCGGATCCGTCGCACGTTCGCGACCCTTCGTTGCGTCACGTCGCCGAGCCGGCATGATTTTCGATAAACTGGCGAACTTCAGGGCGAAGATAAACCGCCTCGACGTCCACCAGTCTGGCGACGGCCTGCGCGCATAGGGAAGCCACCTCCGCAGAGGCGGATTCGGTGTCCAAGAAGAAGATGCTCTCGCCCTTGACCGCACACAGCCCGCCTCCGCTGCCACCCATGGCTTCCCGGCGAATTCTGACACCATTGCCTTCCAGCAGGTCCAGGAGCTCATCCAGAATCCTTTGCTCGTTCATAGCCGCCGTCCCTTCTTCCCCGTTTCTCACAGGAAAGGCAGGAGCCCACCGGACTGTTCAAGAAAAAACGCCCCGGAAGTCGATATAGATACTTGTAAGACAACAACTTCCGATAGACAATGCTCTCACAAGGATACCATGAAGCGCATTCTATAGAAGGAGCAGCCCGTTGGCAAGCATCATCGAAAAGCGTCTCTCCTTGCACAACCGCCTCGCGAGGAAGGAGCAGGAGAACAATGCCCTGAAGTCGCAGAATCTCCAGCTTCAGGCGCTGGCGAACCTTGGCTCAGCGACGAGCATGATTGCCCATGAGATCAACAATCTCCTGACGCCTCTGGCCAACTACGCGGCCTTGGCTGCAAATAATCCCGACGACAGAGAGTTGGTGGCCAAGGTACTGGCCAAGACGGTGCGGAGCTGCGAGCATGCTTCCAAGGTCATGGGTAGCATGCTGACGATGGCGAACGGCCGGAAACAACAAACAGCGACAGCGAAGGTACTGACGTTGGTCGAGGAGGTGTTCACCTGTCTGTGCCGCGATCTCGCCAAGGACGGAATCACGGTTACGACTCAAGTACCCGACGATGTCGAACTATCTTGCGTGCCCGTGCAGATTCAGCAGATGCTCATGAATCTGGTCTTGAATGCGAGAGACGCGATGCTCCCCGGTGGGGGGACCTTGACCCTCTCGGCAACGACAAACGCCCAGTACGTCGACATCACGGTTAGCGATACGGGTAAGGGGATCGCCCCGGGGGATATCGAGAACATCTTCAAGCCTTTCTTCACGACGAAGACCGGACAAGGCTGCCCGACGACGTATTCGGGATCAGGCGTCGGGTTGGCCTTCTGCAAGCGGATCGTAGACGCGCACGCCGGCCAGATCAGCGTTACCTCTCGCCTTGGCGAGGGCAGCACGTTTCGCGTCCGGCTGCCGAAAGCCCGGCCCGCACACGAATGATTGGCACGGTCTACGAAAACCTCGGCCATGTTATCGTGATGTTGCTTCTACTGGCTGGCTCGGCTTTCTTCTCCGGCTCGGAGACGGCCTTTTTCAACCTGACCCGGCGTCAAATCAAGCAACTCGCCGCCACGAAGAACAGGATCTCCAGGCTCCTGGCGCGCCTCCTCAAGAAGCCGGGACAGTTGCTGAACTGCCTACTGCTCGGCAACATGACTGTCAACGTCCTGTTTTTCGCGGTCTCCAGTGTCCTGGTGCTTCGCTTCAAAGCGCAGTGGGGCATACCGGCAGCTACCGGCATGGCCTTTGCCACGTTCCTTGTGTTGGTCCTTTTCGGGGAGATCCTGCCGAAGTCATTGGCATACGCCAATTCCTGGTCGGTGGCCCTGGCCGCTGCCCTGCCAGCCTTCTTGTGTGTCCAGGTGCTTGGGCCGGTGGCTTTCCTCGCGCGGGTTATCATCCTGGAGCCCGTCCTCAGAGTGCTCCTCGGGCATCGTCGCCTGCCCCACGCCATCACTCTGGCGGAGTTTCGCTCGCTGATCGACTACAGTCGGCGACGGGGACTCATCACCGAGGACGAGAACAAGCTTCTGGCTGAGGTCGTGGAGCTCGGCTTCCTCAAGGTCCGTCATGTCATGCAGCCGAGAGTGGATATGGTCGCCTGCAACGTGTCTGACACCCCGGCGCTGGCTAGGAAGAGAATGCAGAAGCATCACCTCACCAAGATTCCTGTCTACGTCAGAGACATCGACAGAGTGATCGGGATGGTGCACCTGCGACAACTGCTGTTGAAGCCCGGTGTCTCGTTGGACCGACTCGTACAGCCTGTTCACTTCGTGCCCGAGCAAAAGAGCATCGAGTCCCTCCTGGAATTCTTCCGGAAGACGGAGACGGACATGGCTGTTGTGGTCGACGAGTATGGCGGGATTGCGGGCTCCGTACGTCTTGAAGACATTGCAGAAGAGCTTTTTGGCGCTGGCATCGTTGCCGACGACGTTGAGCCCATAAAGCAATTGGGGCCCTTCGAGTATCGCCTCTCCGGCGACCTGGCTATCCATGATTGGGCGGACGTTTTCGGGATCGATCTGACGGAGACACGATTGTCCACCATCGGCGGATTGGTGACTGCCCTGCTGGGGAAAATACCGAAGGCGGGCGATGTTGCCCATCTCAAGAATCTGCGTTTCACGGTGGAGCGCGTGCGGCGGCACCGTATCCAGACGGTCGTCCTGTCGCTGGAGCCGATTTCGGGCCATGGGCGATAACCTACATCTCATCGTACTGGCCGTCATGATGATGGCGTTGGCCGGTCTGTTTGCGGGCGCGGAGACCGGCATATATCGACTCAGCCGCTTGCGGCTGCGCCTGGGCGCGGAGAGACAACAATGGTTGTTCGTGCTGCTGGGCAAGGCAATGCATGACAGCTCCGGCTTGTTGTTGACGCTCCTGGTCGGGACAAATCTGTCGCACTACGTCGCGACCAGTCTGATCACCGGCATTTTCCTGGGCATCGTCGCATCGGAACACATGGCCGAACTGTTCGCTACGCTTGTGACGGCGCCGCTTCTATTCGTTTTCTCCGAGCTGATTCCCAAGAACATCTTTCTCTACCGGGCTGAAAGGCTAACGTCGTTATTGGCTCCCCTTCTCTATGTCAGCCACAAGGTCTTGACGTGGTGCGGGGCGGTGCCACTACTAAGACTGACGTCGCACGTGTTTGGCCGCCTGATCGGCTCGGCGGTCCCCTCCAAGACGGTCATCACGTCGGCGAAAAGCCAGGAAATCCGAGCCATTCTGCGAGATACGCATGAGGAAGGCATCCTCAGTCCCATCCAAGCTGACATCATCGACCGCATCGTGAATATCCCGGGGCTAAGGCTGAATGCCGTGCTGCTTCCATGGGTACGAGTCCAGTCGGTGGACATCCGGTCCAACAGAACTATACTGCTAAACAGACTGAAACGCCACGCTTACTCTCGGTTGCTTGTCTGGGAAGGCACGTCAACCGATATCGTGGGATACGTCAACGTTTATGACGTCCTGAGTCTGCACGACGAATTCGACAGCATCGAGAAGTTCGTCAAGCCGATTCGGCGTCTTGACGCCAGCACGCCGGTCATCGACGCGATCGACACGATGCGTCGCGACGGACTGAAGATCGTGCTGGTGACACGGGCCCGACGCGGCAAGCATGACACGCCCGTCGGAATAGTCACCATGAAGGACCTGGTTGAAGAACTTCTGGGCGAGTTGGCCGAGTGGTAAGTTCATGCTTTGTTTCAAAACACGACAGGCGAGAGAACGGCTTCTGCGCGCAACCGTTGTCGTCTGCGCCGTGCTGATAGTGGTGCTGCTCTGCGAAGTGCTCGCGGCCAACGCCATGCTCAAGCCGGTCAGCCGCGACGAGCACAACTACTGCACCGCCGGGGTTCTGTTGAAGCAGGGCCGGTTGCCGTACCGAGATTTCGCCTATCCGTCGCAACTGCCCTACCACCCCCTGCTTCTCGCCGTGGTCTACAGAATCTGCAATACGACCCATTACCTGCTTGCCGGAAGACTCGTCTCTGTGTTCTGTGACATCGTCGTCGTATTGTCAATCATGGGAATCTATCGACTTGTCTTTGGCGGACACGGCCTCGAGGGGTTGCTGTTTGGCCTGGCTGCCGCGGTGCTGTATGTGTTCAATCCGCTGGTGGATTATGCGGCGGGATACGCATGGAACCACGACGTAGTGGTCTTCTGTATCATGCTGGCTTTCTGGTTGTTCCTCACGGTCGATTTCCAGCGGGGGCCGTGCATTTGGCGCGTCGCCGCGATAGGCGCCCTACTGACCTTCGCCACCTGCATGCGCGTGACTACCGCGCTAGTTGAGCTGCTGTTCCTGATCGCCATACTTGCCGCGGCCGATGGGTCTATTCGAGGCAGACTGCGAGCCGCCCTGCCCTTCTCGTTGGCGGGCCTCACGGTCGCCTTGTGGCCCATCTGGATCTGCATACGGGCCCCGGAAGCCGTGTGGTTGAACCTGGTTCAGATGCCGGCGCTATATGGAGAATGGCTCCAGGAGATCGGCATGGCCCACGGCAAAGTCACAATGACGATGTTCTGTTTGACCGAACCGGGGTATCTGGTATTGCTTGCGGTAAGCGCATGCCTGTCATGGGTGTCGATCCGACATTGGCCAAGTCTGGGGGCAAAGACGCGGCGCAATCTGATCGTGGCGTGGTCGCTGCCGATCTGCTTCTCGGTCGTTGCGTTCATCCCACCGACGATGTGGGACCAGTACTGGGCCGTACCGGTGCCGTTCCTCGCGGTCGCGCTCGCATTTCCACTGGCGGGATTATGCCAACGTGCCGAGGGGGCTCGAGGGAGGAGGATGTTCAGAATCGCTTCCTGGACCGTGTTCATCGGTGCCACCGCGACAGTCATAGGTCATCCGGTCGTTCTGTATCGGCTCCGGGATGCAACCGTGTCTCAGCAGTGGGCGCCCGTCGTATTGCACAAGATATCGACAGACATCGCGGGCAAGACTGGAGCAGCTCAGCGAGTGCTCACGTTAGGACCGCTCTATGCCTTGGAGGGAGGCTGCGACATCTATCCCGAACTGTCCAGCGGCTCAATCGCTTACCGAGTTGCTGACTCACTCTCGGACGGCGAGCGTAGTGTGAGCCACACGGTCGGGCCAACAACGCTCAGACCATTGGTGGAGCTGTACCCCCCTGCTGCCGTGATCGTGGGCGCGGAGTCATCACAGCTCTCAGCCCTGGAGGAACCGCTGCGGGATTTGACCGGCCCCAAGTGGTCCGTGGAAGTCTATCCGGACGGTTTGCAGGCGTATTTCCGTCCGTGACGCTTGGGGCAGGCGGCGCGGTCAGTCGTTGTCTGCATACTCGTCCATGATGGCAGCCGCAATCTGATTGATCGTGTCGCGACTGAGGCTTGAGCTATTGGAGATAGCCGAGAAAAGGTATGGGCCGCTGTCGGTGAGACAGACTCCTGAAAACGACCGTACGCCGCTGATGTAGCCTGTCTTGCCCAGGATGTTAGCGCGGTATTCGGGTTCTTTGAAGTACCGACCCACGGTCCCATCCTCACCGCCGACGGCCAGCGAGGTTCGGTACAGCTCCCAGTTGCCGCCTCTGTAGACGTCGAGCAAGACTGTCGTGATGGCACGGCAACTGAGCCGGTTCTGCCGACTCAAGCCGCAGCCATCATCAATGTTGAACTCCTCCCGAGCGATTCCAAGGTCGCAGAGGTATCGGCCGACCAACTCGCGGCCCCGCTCCCAACCGCCATACTTGTTGTCGGGATTGGCGCGGGCGGCGATGGTCTTGAGCAGAGCTTCCGCGGCTAACCCAAGACTGTCTTTGTTGGCACGATGGAGACAGTCCACGAGCGGCGTGGTGTATTCGGCGATTTCCGTATAGGGCCCATCCGAGTTGAATGCGCCCTCGACAAGCTGCCCACGTACCGCAATCTCAGCTTGCGCGAGACGTTCGGCCAACAGGAAACCAAACAAGGCAGCCGGTTTCTCAATGGCCACATCAAACGGGCCTTGCCTGTCCCGGCACTTGCCCCGAATCGTAATCCGGTTGGGCCGGCGGTTGCGGTAAGCACCGACGGCGCTTTGTCCGCTGGATACTGCCTTAACCTCGTTGATGATCTCGACAAATAAGGTCTCCGGCTCGGTAGAGATACCTATCTCGCCGTCGTTGTTGTCAACCGTGACCTGGATACAGTTGTCATTGTAGTTCAGACCGCACACCTCACAGGCGTACCATCGGTTCAGATCGCTCTCGGGCCAATTTGGATGAACCCGTTCATCGTCGAACACGGTCGTGTCGATGACGATGTCGTTGATCTCCTCGATGCCTCGATCCTTCAGTGTCGCGACGATGTTCGCGAAGATCCACCCGTTGGGTCGTCCATATCGGGTGTCCGTGATTCTGTCGCCCAAGAGCGGGTCGCCACTGCCGACCACGACCAGAGCGTCGTCACACAGCATGATTCGAGTCTCGTACTCGAAAAGGGGACCAAGGTACTTCAGGGCCGCGGCGGTCGTGATGAGCTTCATGTTCGAAGCAGGCATCATGGGCGCATCCGCATTGTGGTCATAGACCACGGTTCCCGACTCCGGCTCGACAACATGGACGGCATATTCGCGCGGCTTTGCCTTTCCCACGATCTTGGCGATGCGTTCCGCCAGTCCGGCGGTGGCCTGACCACAGAGAAACGCGCTCAGCAAGCAGACTACCAGGAGTTTCTTCACGTACGCTGCTAAGAAGTCATACATGGCTCGTGTGCCCGTGACATTCCGACATTGGCTGCTTTTCTTTCGTCGGCCGATAGCATACCAAATCTCTCGGCGAGGACAAGAGAGCTTCTGCCCATTCGGGCTGGACGTGTGCAGATCTCGTGCAACGGCGTCAAACGCAGGGTAGCGGCCTGCCGTGCTGTGACAACCCCGACGCGTGGTGGCAGGCTCTTTCCCTCCATGGGAAAGCGGAGTTTGACTCTCGCAGGGGTTTGCGTTAGAATGGCGAACGTGGCTCAGAAAGGCGGGTGTGCAGTGTCCACCCTACAGAACTGAACGGAGGTCTACCCTATGAAGTCGCTTTGGCCCTCGACGTCCATTGTCCTCGCCTTGATTCTCTCTCAGATGGCGTATGCCGATGCCGGGCCGATGGTGTTGTTCTACGAAACGCCGGCGTCGTATCAGGCCAATGTCACCTCGAACGAGGCCCTACCTATAGGCAACGGCAAACTCGCGGCCATGGTCTATGGCGGGAAGGCCACAGAGATCATCCAGTTCAACGAAGACACTGTGTGGGCCGGCAGTCCGCATGACTATGCCCATCCCGGCGCGGCCGACGCGCTGGAGCAGATCCGCGCGCATGTGTGGGCCGGCCACGGCGCGGCAGCCTGGGACGTCGCCAAGGACACGTTTATGAGCGTGCCGCTGCGGCAGTGTCCCTACCAGCCGACCGCCGAGCTGCGGCTTTCCTTCGGGCACTCGAGCGTTCAGGACTATCGTCGCCAGTTGGACCTGACGACCGCCACTGCCTCCGTGAGTTACAGGGTGGCAGGCGTGAGTTATCAACGGGAATGCTTTGCCAGCTATCCGGATCATGTGATCGTCGTGCGACTCACCGCCAACGAATCGGGGCAACTGAGCTTCACTTGTGACTTGACTACCCCACATCAGGTGGTAACCGCACGTGTTGAAGGCAACGATGTGGTCTTGCACGGGGCCGTTACCCACGTGGGACGCAACGGCCTGCCCAACGGCGTCGAGTTCGAAACGCGGGTTCGCGTTCTCTGTGAAGGCGGCTCGGTGGCGCCCTCAGGGCAGTCCCTGGCGGTCAGTGGCGCCGATGCGGTGACCCTGATTCTGGGAGCGGCCTCCAACGTGGTTCGCTTTGATGATCTCAGCGGCGACCCGGCTCAGGTCTGTCTGAACACGGTCCAGGGTGCTGCGGCGAAGGGCTATGAGGCTTTGCGACGAGACCATCTCAAGGACTACCAAGCCCTGTTCAACCGGGTGACGCTGGACTTGGGCACCTCCGACCAGACGGAACGACCCATCAATGAACGTCTGGACGCCATCAATACAGGACTGAAGTCGTCTGGGTTTGATTGGGAGCGATTCAATGCAGATGACTTGCAGTTGGTGGCCCTGAATTTTCAGATGGCCCGCTATCTGATCATCTCCGGATCGCGACCGGGATCGCAACCTCTGAACCTGCAAGGCAAGTGGAACAACGAACAGGAGCCATCCTGGGAAGGCAAAATGACGCTGAACATCAACGCCGAAATGAACTATTGGGCGGCGGAGGTGGCCAATCTGGCTGTGTGTCACGAGCCTTTTTTTGACATGGTCCGCGATTTGTCCGAGACCGGTGCATCGGTCGCCGCCCAGCACTACCGGGCCCGGGGCTGGGTGGTCCACCATAACACGGACCTGTGGCGCGGGGCCGCGCCGATCAACAGCGCCGGCGGGCTTTGGCCGACGGGAGCCGCCTGGCTCTCCATGCATCTCTGGTGGCACTATGAGTACGGCGGTGATCCCAACTTCCTGGCCGAGGCGTATCCGCTGATGAAAGGGGCAGCCGAGTTCTTCGTGGACTTTCTGGTGGAAGATCCCCGCGAAGGCAGTGCCGGCTATCTCCTGACCAATCCCACCCATTCACCGGAGCAGCCCAACCCGGCCCTGGGCGACGATGGCGAGATCGTGGCCGGGACCACCATGGACAGCCAGTTGATTCGCGGGCTGTTCACCTATGTCATTGAAGCGAGCCAAATCCTGGACGTGGATGCTGACTTCAGGGAGCAATTGCGCGAGATGCGCGCCAAGCTGCCGCCCAACCAAATCGGTCGGTATGGCCAGTTGCAGGAATGGCTGGAAGACGTGGATCAGCCCAACCAACATCGCCATCTGTCGCATCTGGTGGTCCTGATGCCCGCGGGGAACATCACACCCATTCATACGCCCGAGCTGGCGACTGCGGCGG